>CBDUKK010000051.1:0-8641 GCA_965367795.1 uncultured Gammaproteobacteria bacterium | reverse complement strand
CAAATTCCTGGATCTCACTAGGGTCATTCATGTCAACCGGATGGATGGTGCTGAGGTCACGATTGAGTATCGCACCCGGTGGAATCATGAAGCTGGAAACATCGCCCATACCGTTAGAAGGGAAGTCTCCATAAGTCATGAAGTTACCCAGGCCTTCACCTCGGCTGCCCCAGTCTTTGTAGAAGCCTGCGATGGCGAGGGTATCTGGTACATAGACCTGGTCGACGAAGGTCATCATCTGGTTAATGATATCCTGTACCTGCGATAATTTTTTCGCATTGATGGCTGAATCTGAGTTCAGGTCAATGGCGCAGGGTACACCGCCGACGACGAAGTTAGGGTGCGGGTTCTTACCACCGAAGATGGTGTGCAGGCGAGCTACATCACGCTGCCATGAAAGTGCTTCCAGGTAATGGGATACCGCCATCAGGTTTGCTTCTGGAGGCAGTTTGTAAGCGGGGTGTCCCCAGTAGGCTTTGGCAAAGATGCCAAGCTGACCGGCCTCGACGAAACCTTTCAGTTTCTTCTGCATATCAGAAAAGTAACCGGGTGATGACTTCGGATAGTTACTCAGTGACTGTGCGAGTTCTGACGTGGCTTTCGGGTCAGCACTTAATGCAGATACCACATCGACCCAGTCGAGCGCATGCAGGTGGTAGAAATGCATGACGTGGTCATGGACATACTGTGCACCGATCATCAGGTTACGGATCAGGTCGGCGTTTTTTGGAATCTTATAGTCCAGGGCATCTTCTACGGATCGGATAGATGCCAGTCCATGCACCAGCGTGCAGACACCGCAGATACGCTGTGCAAATGCCCAGGCATCACGGGGGTCTCTACCTTGCAGGATGGTTTCGATACCGCGTACCATGGTGCCGGATGAATAGGCCTTTGCAATCTTGTCGCCATCCATCTGCGCTTCAATTCGCAGGTGACCCTCGATACGTGTGATCGGGTCAACTACAATTCTTTCGTTTCCACCGGATTCGCTCATGTTTATTCTCTCTTCTTATGAATTCTTTGTTGTTGCTATCAATTTCTGCTCGATCAGTCAGCCAGGTGTTCGGCCAGTGTCTCGGTCAGGCTCATCAGCGGAATATCCATATTGTATTCCTCGAGACCGTCTTCCAGGTGGATACGGCAGTTCGAGCAGGCACTGATTATGGCTTCGGGTTGTATCTCATCGAGCTGGTCTTTCTTGCGCTGGAACACTTTCAGCCGTATCTCGTCAGCGCGTTCGTTGGAGCTGACACCACCGCCTGCACCGCAACACCAGTTCATCTTGCCGCTATCCGGCATCTCGACGAAGTTATCGGCAAACATATTGATCAGGTTGCGTGGCTGATCGATGACGCCGCCACGACGTGAGATCTGGCAAGGGTCATGATAGGTCAGGCGTTGGCCTTCTTTGCCGGTGATCTTCAGTCGACCATCTTTGCGGAAATCATCGAGTACTTCGAGGATATGTCGAACCTTGAAACTGAATGGTTTACCGACCAGGTTAGGCCCTTCCCAGCGTATCGCCATATAGGCGTGGCCACATTCCGGGCTGATCACGGTCTGTACTTTGAGTTTCTCTGCAGCATCGACGACACGCTGTACCAGTACTTTCGCGATGTCAGCGACACCGATCTGGATACCACTATTAGTCGCTTCAAAAGCTTCTGAAGAAATCGTCCAGGTGACGCCTGCCTTGTCAAATATCTTGGCCGTCGCTTCGATAAATTCAGGGAAGTTCATGATCTCCATCGATGACAGCAGGAGCATGTATTCGGCACCGACGACATCGACAGGTATCTTCATGCCGGTGTCTTTCTCGACATGGTTGATCTGCGCCATCAGTGCTGGCAGTTTCACGCCCATCGGGCTACCGATGGTTACGGCGCGCTTGGTCGCTCCGATCAGACCCGCAGGCGCATGACCGGCAGCGGCCATGCCTTCACGAGTCTTTCGGATCAACAATGCGATATCGTTACCGACCGGGCAAACCATCGAGCAACGTCCGCACAGCGTGCAGCTGTCGTATACCAGGGTTTCCCATTCGGTGAGCAATGCATCATCGACTTTTGCGGTCAGGCCGAACATCTTGCCGACGCGGCCTAACAGTGTATATTCAGATTTCCAGATACGACGTAGAGGTTCTGCCTTGTTGATCGGCATACGTGACGGCTCATTGGTTTCGGTATAGAACAGACAGGCATCAGCGCACATGCCGCAGTGTGTACAGCTGCTGAAAAATGCCGCAACGGTTGAATCAACCTGTTCTTTTAAGGCGTTTATGCCTTTCTCTAATGAAGCACTCATGACTCAACTCCTCTGTATCCAGAAATAGCACCGTTGTACCAGCGTGCCAACACCAGGGTGAAAGCATGCATCAGTTTAGTAAATGGGAAGGCAACAAGTAATAGCTCAACGCTGAGGATATGGATGGCCAGCAATGTTGGCGCAGTCATACCGATGCGGTGAAAAGCCATGTAGCCTGTGATCAATGGCAGTATGGTCAGCAGCCATACGACATAATCTTCTTTCGTTGTTATAAATTTGAGTACGTTGTCACGCATGCGGTGCACCAGTATTGCCAGTAAGGCGATAATGCTGATCACTGCAAACGCATCGACGATCGCTGTTGGAACAGAAGGCCAGCTGAGACCGATGACATCTTTAAACAACAATATATGCGGTGCAAATAAAAAGATAGTAACGAACAGGCCGATATGAAAGATATAACCAGCGATGACCGTAAATGTGGATCGCTTAAAGGTTGATTTATCAGGTATCGATCTTGTTACGATGGTACGTAGACCTCCGCCCATCTCGGAACCTTTCGCTTCCGCCAGGTTGGTCTTTCGGCCCAGCAGTAAGATTTCGGCAAAACGTATAATTACCCCTGCAATAAAGATAACTATTGCAATCTGAAACCCCGGGCCACGTACCCAGCTCAGAAATTCTACTTCACTCATCGTTGAATCCTCATTTTAATCTTGTTTGTCGGTGTGACTATTCACGCCTACATTATTGTTCTTCTATTTCTGAATCTGACTCCAGACTATTTTTCCAGATCATCAATCGTCGTGTCGGCATGTGCTGCCGCAGCTGAATTCTTCTTGCTGCGATTCATCGCACCTAGCGCAACACCGGCAGCCGCTGCACCAGCAGCCGTATAGATAGCGGCTTTAGTTACATCGACGGTTGGCATCGACAGCGCTTTGTAGAAGCCGCCGCCATCCCAGAAATCGGGCTCGGAGCAGCCGATACAGGGGTGTCCGGATTCGATCGGGAAGCTGGTACCGTTGTTCCATTTGGTGGTGGCGCAGGCGTTGTAAGTCGTCGGGCCTTTGCAGCCGAGTTTATATAAACACCAGCCTTTCCTGGCGCCCTCGTCATCAAAGGTTTCTGCAAACAGGCCTTTGTCATAGAACGGACGACGGTAGCAGCGGTCATGAATACTTTGTCCATAGAACACTTTCGGACGACCGATGTGATCGAGCTCAGGAATGGTGCCGAAAGTCAGGAAATGTGAAAGCACGCCTGTGATCACTACGGGAATAGGCGGGCAGCCGGGCACATTGATGATCGGTTTGTCTTTGATCAGGTCGCCAACAGAAACAGCGCCCGTCGGATTAGGATCGGCGTGCGGGATACCGCCATAGGTTGCACAGGTGCCGACAGCGATTATAGCTGCAGCGCCTTTGGCGGATTCCATCAACATGTCATAGTTGCTGATGCCGGCGATGGTTGAGTAACCCGGATTATCCATCGGTATAGAACCATCGACGACCAACAGGTATTTGCCAAAGTTTTCTTCCATGGCGATCTCACGTGCTTCCTCAGCGGCATGTCCGGCTGCGGCCTGCAGTGTGTGGTGGTAGTCCAGCGAGATAGAGTCGAAGATCAGGCTTTCAATCGATGGCGCGTGCGCTCGGGTCAGTGACTCGGTACAGCCGGTACACTCCTGAAAGGATAACCAGATAACAGATGGTCTTCTTGCATTTTCCAGGGCATGTGCAATCTTTGGAATCATCGCTGGTGACATCGCCATCATCGAAGCTGTAGCGGCACAGAACTTCAGAAAGCTGCGTCGTGATACTCCCTGGCTGCGCATGGTTTCGCCAAGCGTTTTATCAAACGGGGAGTTCCCGGATTGAATAAGATCAGCAGGTAATTTATCTTTGTTATTTGTACTGTCTGTCATACTGTTATCTCCACCGATGACTAATTATTAGTCTCTTGGTTCTCGTCCAAATCTAAGGTTAAGCTGCTATAAGCGGCCCTGATATCTTCAGTCTGTGAACTGAGTATTTCTGGCATCCGGGTTATCTCGATAAAGCGGCTGATGATACTGCCTTCATCGTTGTAGTGGGTCACGACCCATACGCCAGCATACTGCGTTTCATTAATTTCACTCAGGCCCAGGCTGTCGAGCTGGGCCTGAACCTCACCTTTGCCCAGGGTGTTCAGGATCTTGTCCTCTTCGCCGGGCGCCAGTGGGATGCTGCGCAGATCGATGATACTGGTCTCACCATTTTCTATGAGGTTTCCCAGGGCATGTTTGATCTCATGCAGCAGCGGTTTGACGTTCTGAGTCAGCTCATCACCAATATGGATATTAAACTTGATCTCTCCGCTGACCGGTATTGCTGCTTCGGACATCTTTAATATTCTCGCTGTTTCAACTTAATAATGTTTTTTATCAGAATAGTAGTAATTGTCACGCTGCTGAAACTACTTCATCGGTCTGTATTTGCTGCCACTTATCTATCAGGTTCTTCGCTTCGTTCACCGCCGGGTGCAGTGCATCCTGTACCGCTTTGCTGGGTTGCATGCCCCAACTCATGAATTCCGGCTGGATACCAATTAAGGCCCGGTGTTTCGGGAAGTGGCCGGTGAGGCGTGCGATATCCATCAGGTCGAGTAAGCCCACTTCGTGTGCGCTGCGTTTTGAAGCACCGAGGAAATCATCAAATGCTTCATCAACAAACGTTTTAACGGTGCCAGTCGGCTGGTTCAATTGTGCGGCATCGAAGACAATGAGGTTGCTGCAATCTTCTATCCAGGTGGCGAGGGTAAAGCTGAGTGTGCCGCCGTCGACGAAGGTTAAGTTTGGTGTATCAGGATATTCTAATTGAAGGAGGTTGAGCGCGTGGATGCCTGCACCTTCATCTGTGAGTAAGGTGTTGCCGATACCAAGGATTAGAGTTTCTTCGTGGTTCATCGAACTTCCCATAAATTCTATGTGACTTTTTATCAGTATATCGTGCTACTCTTATTGACATATGTCAACTTGTCAGCGTATTTTCTAACGTTAAATATGCAATAACTTTTTCATTTATAAGAAAATTATAAAAGATCATTTTCCGTTTTCTTTTATTACGAGGGAAATAACACACTATGTGTCTTGGTATACCTATGCAAATTAAATCAATCGAAGGCTTCAATGCACGATGTGAGGCTAAAGGTGTCGAACGCGATGTCAGTCTGTTCATGATGCAGGATGATCAGCTCGAAGTGGATGATTTCATCGTTGTTCATGTCGGTTATGCTATCCAGAAGATATCGCCGCAGGAGGCACAGTCTGCCTGGGAGATATATGACGAGATGCTGGCAGGAGAGCAGTCCTAGGCATGCATGAGCTCGCCATCTGTCAGTCGTTGATGGAACAGGTAGAAAGCATCGCCAATGAACGCGATGCAAAAACTGTGACCTCCATCACTATCGGTATCGGTCCGTTGTCGGGCGTTGAGTTTCAGTTATTGAAAAATGCTTATCCTATCGCCAGCGCCGGAACTGTCGCCGAAGATGCAGAGCTGATCATAGAGCATCTACCGATAAAAGTGAGGTGTAACCAGTGTGGCGCCGAGTCGGATGCATTGCCCAACAAGTTGACCTGTAAACAGTGCGGTGACTGGCGGACCACGTTGATCAGTGGCGATGAGATGATGTTGATGAGTTTGGAGCTTGAGAAACAGAAGGACTCTGCCAGGGACGTCGTGCACTAGATGCACGTGTTATATGTTTTAAGTTGCATGTAAAAAAACTTACAACTTAAAACATATAACTTAAAATTTGATAATGAACAGTACATTGGTTGTCGCCTGTTTCGTGGCAGCAAAGAAAGTTTAAATATTTGGAGATGATATATGTGTGATACCTGCGGATGCAATATAACCCACGGCAATGAAAGCCTGATAAGGCCGGGTGGTAAACTTCAGAAGACAGAGAGTGGAAAAGAAGCGGTAACGGTGCTGCATAGCCTGCTGCATGAAAATGATCACACCGCAAAACACAACCGCGATCATTTTGACCAGCACAATGTGCTGGCTATCAACCTGATGTCTTCTCCCGGCGCCGGTAAAACAGCGCTGCTGGAAGCGACCATCCAGCAGATGGGAGAAGGATTACGTATCGCTGTTATCGAGGGTGACCTGGAGACAGAGAACGATGCTGAACGTATTCGCAAGCTTGGTGTGAAAGCGATACAGATCGCTACCGGCAGTGCCTGCCACCTCGATGCGCATATGATCCATGACGCATTGCATAATCTCGATCTTGCAGAGTACGATATCGTGTTCATCGAAAATGTCGGCAACCTGGTTTGTCCTGCAAGCTTCGATCTTGGTCAGCATGCAAATGTTGCACTGCTGTCGGTGCCTGAAGGTGATGATAAACCGGCGAAATATCCCGTCATGTTCCGTACTGCTGACCTGGTGATGATCAGCAAATGTGATCTGCTGCCGATACTTGATGATTTCGATCCGGAAAGAGCAAAACAATATTTACAGGATATCGCAAGTACCGCACCGGTGATCGCGCTTTCTTCCAAAAATCTTGCCGGTATGAACAACTGGATCGAGTGGGTCACACAGCAGGTAGAAGAACGCATAGCATATCTCGAAGCGCATCCGCTACAGTCGGGGCACCACCATCATCAACATGACCACCATGATGATAACGTGGTGGTATGAGCACAAGCGCAAGACAATGGCTTGATAAGATCATCGCCTTACCTCATCGCGGGGATAAGGTAAAGATCATGAATGTCTGTGGCGGTCATGAACGTTCGATCACCATGGCCGGACTGCGAAAAGCCCTGCCTGATTATATCGAACTCGTCCCCGGTCCCGGGTGCCCGGTCTGCGTGTGCCCGGAAGAAGACGTGTTCGAAGCCATCCAGCTGGCACTCAACGAAGATATCATCCTGGTCGCATTCGGCGATATGTTGCGAGTCCCGGTCAATGTACCGAAGGCGCAGGCGAGGACCCTGGAACAGGCAAAAGCACAGGGGGCCGATATCCGACCTATAGCGTCGCCGACAGAAGCAGTCGCTATCGCCAGGCAGAACCCTGATAAAGCCGTGGTGTTTTTTGCTGCCGGGTTTGAGACGACCACGGCACCGGTTGCAGCGATGATGGTCGAAGGTGTCCCTGATAACCTCTTGTTACTATTATCCGGTCGATTGACCTGGCCGGCAGTAGCCATGCTGCTCGATTCAGGTACGCCCGGGTTTGATGCATTGATAGCACCGGGCCATGTCTCGACCATCATGGGTCCGGAAGAATGGGCGTTTGTCGTCGAGAAGCACAATATTCCAGCCGCAGTTGCGGGATTTCAGCCGGACAGCCTGCTGGCAGCGATGTACTCCACCTTGCGTCAGTTAAATGATGAACGTTATTTTCTCGATAACTGTTATCCATCGCTGGTCAAGCCCGGTGGCAATAGATCGGCAAAGTCTCAATTGAGTAAGGCGATGGATGTGTATGATGCCAACTGGCGGGGTGTCGGCATCATTCCCGATTCCGGTTATATGTTAAACAAGCAGTACAGCAGCCATGATGTCCGCTCCCAGTTCCCGTCATATGCTGATGATGCACGCAAGCGTGCGGGTCAGATGCCGCCGGGATGTGACTGCGCCCAGGTCGTACTGGGTAAGATATATCCGAATGAATGCAAACTCTTCGGCACGGCATGTAAACCGAGAAGCCCTATCGGGCCCTGCATGGTTTCAGATGAGGGCGCCTGCCGGATCTGGTGGGCGGGCGGTATGCGCGAGACAGTTAACAAAGAGATGAAACAGAAGGCTGTCGGTTAAGGTTTTTTTACAAGATGACAGCGTTTGTTCTCAGCCAGAAAAACGCGGTTTGCAAACCGCACATACAGATGCACACCAGGCTGGTATCGCGGATCGTGATGCCAGACACTTGCTATCTTAACCAGACGCCACTGATATAACATGCATATATGTTTAAAACTGAGCATGGAACACATTGAGTACAGTTGCTAAACAGTTGACACTATCCGGCCAGGTGCAGGGGGTCGGTTTCCGTCCATTCATCTATCGCATAGCGCTTGAGAATAATTTAACCGGCTGGGTAAGAAACTGTGTAGGTATCGTCGAGATACATGTCCAGGGGCATCCTCGGGACGTGCAAGATTTTCAGCGTGACATCTTCGATAAAGCACCGCCACTTGCGCGCCCCGTCCTCGATTCAGAAATGCAGTCGAGTGTTGAGCCATTCGACAGCTTCAGCATCCTCGAAAGCCAGAGTCAGGGTGATTCTTACATCACCGTGCCTAGAGACCTCTTTCTATGCGATGACTGTCTTAGCGAACTCAACGATCCGGCTGATCGCCGCTACCGTTA
>CBDUKK010000050.1:0-8733 GCA_965367795.1 uncultured Gammaproteobacteria bacterium | reverse complement strand
CCAGCCAGAAAAACAAGCTACATCCCCTTGATGCCTGCGACCCTGCCCTAAACGCCACGGTCTCCGCCTCAGCTGGCAGCGGCAAGACCTGGCTGCTCATCACACGGATCGTTCGTCTGCTGATCGCCGGGGCCGAACCGGGTAACATCATCGCGCTCACTTTTACCCGTAAAGCTGCCGGTGAAATGCAGATCCGGCTAAATGAGCGCCTTTTCGCGATGGCGACAGCGAGCGACGAAGAACTTGAGCAGCTGTTACAACTGATCGGCTCTGACTACCAGGAACAGACAAAAAAAACCGCCGCAGACCTGTATGAAAAACTGATGCATAGCCTGCATCCTGTCCGTATTCAGACATTTCATTCTTTCTGCCAGGACATCCTTTCACGCTTCCCCCTCGAAGCTGACATACCGCCGGGATTCGACCTGATCGAAGACAGCAGCCTGCTCGAGCGCCAGGCATTGCAGATGTTATTTGATGAAGCCCGTAATATTGAGCGAAAACCGGATAACCAGCGTCTCAATGATGAGCTGGATATCATCATGCAATTCTGTAATGGTCCAGATAATACAGTAAGCTCTTTACATAGCTTCCTGGCTCACCGAAGTGACTGGTGGGCCTATACCGCAGAGGAGAAAGATCCCGTTGCTTTTGCCTGCGATCGACTAACTGATGCGCTTCAGCTTGACGAGCAAGCAACTGGTGACAGTAATACCCTGATCGAACAGTTTCCGGATGACACTGCCAGGCAAAAACTAATGGTATTTGCCAACCTGTTACGCGAGATTGCTAACAAAAACGGTCTGAAACAGGCTGACAGTATCGATGAAGCACTTGAAACTGAGGACAGGGACCGATGTTTCTCATTGATCATCTCAGCCTTTCTCACCAGGGAGGGTAAACCACTCGTACAGGGGCGTAGACACAGTGCGCCGATGGAAAAAAAACTGGGCAGCGAAAATACCGACCGTTTCCTCGAACTTCATGATGAGATTTCGACTAATCTACTTTACATCAAGGAGCAGTTAACAAGACTGCAGACATTGAGCATCAATAAAGCCTGGTACTATTCCGGTCATCGTTATGTCGAAATTTTCCAGCAGCTTAAAACAGAGACCCGGCAACTGGACTTCACCGACCTGGAATGGAAATGCTACCAGTTACTGCAACATTCCGATAATGCACAGTGGGTGCAGTACAAGATAGATCAGCGCATCGACCACATCCTGATCGATGAATTTCAGGATACGAACCCGACACAATGGCACCTGCTGTCCCCGATACTTGAAGAGATCGCTGCCGATCCTGAGCAACGTCCTCGTAGCGTATTCCTGGTGGGTGATGAAAAACAGTCGATATACAGTTTCAGACGGGCCAATCCGGCATTGCAGGCACAGGCTAGTCAGTGGCTGGCCGACAGGCTAGATGCCAGGGCAACACCACTGGACTCTTCTCGACGCTCATCACAGGCCATCATCGAGTGCGTCAACCGTATCTTTGAACAAGCAGAAACCCACACCCTCATGCCCGGTTTCACTCGTCATGACACTCATCTTAAGACACTGCCTGGCAAGGTCATACTATGCGACCTGTTTGAAGAAAGTGAGCAGGACAACGACAGCATCGATGAAACCGGGGAACAGACGATATCATTCCGAAACCCGCTGCTGCAGGCCAGAGAGATATCGGGCAGAACCTTGCGGCATGACGAAGCTGACTTCATCGCCAGGCAGATAAAACAGCTCGTGGACTCAGCCGAACCAGTAACTGACGGCAAAACTGTTCGCCCAATGGAATATGGCGATATCATGATCTTGATACGCAACCGCACGCATATTGGTATCTATGAAGACGCACTGAAACAGCACGGCATTGCATACATCGGTAATAAGAAAGGCGGCTTACTGGATAACCTTGAGATCCGGGATCTAAACTGCTTGCTCAATACCCTGGTCACCCCCTATGACAATCTCGGGCTGGCGCAGGTTTTAAAATCCCCGATCTTCAATGCCAGCGAAGAGGACATGATACTACTTGCCAGGCAGGCAGGTGAAACACACTGGTATAAACGACTTATGCTGCTCGCTTCAGAACATGGTGACGAACTCAGCAAACCACTTCAGCGCGCAGCATCACTGTTACCACGCTGGCAGCAACTCGCCGAACACCTGCCGGTACATGACTGTCTGGACAGGATATTCTCGGAAGGCAATATCATCAAGCGATATATAGCGGCTAACAGAGCTGATAGAAAACAGAATATCGCGGCTAACTGCCAGCGATTCCTTGAGTTATCACTGGAAACCGATAGTGGTCGATATCCCAGCATCACACGATTTCTGCAACGTTTACATCACCTGCAGAGTTATTCAGCAAACCCGCCAGAAGAACCATTATCACAGAGCACTGAATCTCGAGTCAGGATGATGACCATACATGGCAGTAAAGGGCTGGAAGCACCGGTCGTGTTCCTGGCTGACTGCAACAGCACGGCAAGTAATAAAAACGCCTATACCAGCCTGGTAAGGTGGCCAGCAGATAAACAGCGGCCACAAAAATTTCAATTACAGCTGAGCAAAGACAACACCGATACTATCACTCAACACATACAGCAGGAAAAACTTAACGAGCAAAAACGTGAAGAGATGAACCTGTTGTATGTTGCGGTTACCCGAGCACGTGAACAACTTTATATCAGTGGTAGCGCAGGCCGTAGAAGCCAGGATGACAGCTGGTACACGGTGATCGCAAATGGTTTACAGGCTATTACAGAGAGTGAAAAAGACGGTAATGGAGTATGTTTCAGGGTGTTCCGACATCTGGCTTATGATCGCATAACTAGCGATCTACAGAACAACGAAGAAGCAGCCAGTAGAGCAGATATCGAAATAGATGAGCGTTTATTGAAACCATTAACAGCCGTAAAGTCATCGAACGCTTTTATTGCACCCAGCCTGCAAAATGAAGATATCCCTGTTATCGATACCTGGCAAGATAAAGCCAGTGAGGTCAGGAACGAGGATGATATCTATCACAGGGAACTAAACACATGGCGTGGCACGGTCATCCATCGCGTCATCGAACAGCTCTGCAACACCAGGGTTTACCCGGCGGAAGATGCCAGCGTCCTGCATATACGGCAAGCACTATATACGGAGACGCTACTCGAAAAGCCAGCATTCATCGATCATATCGAAGGATGTATCGAGGAAGCGGTAGCGACATTCAACCACCCGGGTTTTACAGACATCTTTAATCCGGAAAATGGCGCTCAGAGCTATAATGAAATGCCTATAATGCACTTACAACAGAAAATGGCTGTTTACGGTATTGTTGACAGGGTGATCAAGGCGAAGGACGTGGTCACCATCATCGACTATAAATCGCATCAGTTAGGTTTTGAGGAAAGCATACAGGATGTCGCCTCACAGTTTACCGCACAGCTGGATTACTACCGGCAGGGGGTAAAGAAATTATGGCCGGGACATGCGGTGAAGACCGCTGTCTTATTCACCCATCACAAAGAGCTTGTCTGGTTAGACTAGCGAACCCTGGCACAAGGGGGATCAGAAAATCTTGATCAGCCATGTTACAGCTTCGCAAGCTCCAGCTGTTTACTTGCGAAGCTCGGCAACGAGTTTATCGAATGGTACATAACCCGGCAGCATCTGCCCATCATCCAGGATAATAGCCGGCGTACCTCGCACTCCCAGTTCACGTGCCAGCCTCATATGATCGCTGATCGGATTATCGCAGGTCTTATCATCGACTTCACCACCCGATTTCGCGATATCCAGCGCCAGCTGCTTGTTTTCAGCACACCATACGCTAACGGTTTTCTTCATATCTGATGAGCCTTTCAATGGCATGAAGATATATCGTACTTCAACATCGTTTTTCAGGTAGTCGGGAATCTCACTATGCAGGCGGCGGCAATATGGACAGTCGATATCAGTTACTACGGTGATAACATTTTTAACTTTTTCCGGACGGTAGATCAGCATCTTATCAGCACCGAGCTCTTCGATAGCTGCCAGGCGGATAACTGACTTCGCATCTTCGGTGACATTCTTTTTTGTCTCCAGGTCGATAAGATCACCTTCGATCATATAGCGCGCATCGACACTCATATATACGACCTGAGAACCGACGATCACCTCGTACAGACCGTCGATAGCCGTTGCGGATATCTTTGTCGGCTGCACTTTAGGCATGCTCTTGGCCAATGCCTGCCGCACCTGCTCGGCGCCAGATACCTCGGCTGAAACAGAAGCTGAGACTGATAGAGATGTGATAAAGAAGAAGATTGATAAAAATTTCATATTGCACACTGTTAATTAATTAAAACCTGGTAGAAAGACAACAGGGATTATAGTTAATTCCATTAAATCTTGATATAGCTGAATTAATAAACCATTCGCTACTTTTTCGAGTAGATATTTAAGTTATATGTTGCCTCAGCTTCGAGGAGATGCGCATAAATCAGGCACGCGGATGATGCTCCTGATACATATCACGTAGGCGTTGATCAGCGACATGTGTATATATCTGCGTAGTCGATATATCACTATGGCCAAGCAGCATCTGGACCACACGCAGATCAGCGCCATGATTCAACAGGTGTGTCGCAAAGGCATGTCGCAAGGTGTGTGGTGACAACTGATCTGTGTCTATGCCAGCAACCAGCGCATAACGCTTGATCATGTACCAGAAAGCCTGGCGCGTCATGGCTTTCCCCCGCCTGGTTAAGAACACCTCACTGCACTGGCTGGTATTTTTCCGCCTTGTTGAAACACCCAGTAACTGCGGACGAGACAGCCGGTTATACTTGGCCAGCCAGTCCAGTGCGACCTCACCGACCGGAACCAGTCGCTCCTTATTACCTTTGCCGACAACCCTGATAACACCCTGCTGCATCGAGATCTGCGTCGTCTGCAAGTTGATCAACTCACTAACACGCAAGCCTGTAGCATATAACACTTCAAGCATCGCCCTGTCCCTTAAACCCAGGTCATCACTTACTTCGGGCGCCGACAACAGGTCATCAACCTGCTGCTCATTGAGAGAAAGTGGTAATGTCCTGTCACCCTTTGGTGATTCAAGCAGGTGCGTCGGGTCTTCGCTGATCTTGTTTTCACGGAACAGGTATAGATAGAAGCGACGCAGCGTTGATAACAATCGTGCAACAGAACGCCTCTTTTGATGGATACTGTAATTATATGCTAGAAAATCCTGAAGCATGCCAGTATCGACATTTACCAGGCTGCTGTTCTTTTCGACGAGCCAGAGGGAAAAACCTGCGAGATCATTTCTATAGGCCGACAGCGTATTATCACTAAGACCGTTTTCCATCCACAAATGATCGATGAATTTCTCGATCAGTTGTTGTTCCGCTGGTGGTATTTGATCAAATTTTGCCATGGCAAGATTATAGGCTAAAAAAAAGCCACCCATATATGATGAGTGGCTTTTTGTATTACTTAGCGAAATGCTAACTATTTACGACGTTTACGGCTTTTTGGTTTAAGGGCCTTTTCAATCTTGGCCATTTCTTTCTTAGACCAGCTTTCCACAAACCTGGCTACGGCAGCTTCTTTTTTCTCAGCCATTTTGATCAAAAGATCCTGACGCTTCCTCGTTGTTGCTACTTCAGCCTTTGCAGCAGCGACAGCAGAAGCCGCAGCAGCTACACGATCGCGCAGTTTTTGCTTGGCAGCCGCCGCATTGACCCTGGCTTGTGCCTTACGTTCAGCAGTAGCTTTTTTCTTCGCCGCTAATGCTTTACGCTTAGCGGCTACGGCCTTTTTTCTTGTGGCTGCCGCTTTTTTCTTGGTTGCAGCAGCTTTTTTCTTAGCAGCAGCTTTTGCTGTTGCCGGTGATTTCTTAGCTACTTTTTTCTTGGCTACCTTTTTCTTGGCAACCTTCTTCTTAACTACTTTTTTCTTAGCAACTTTTTTCTTAGCAACTTTTTTCTTCACCACTTTCTTTTTAGCAGCTGTTTTTTTCTTGGCTGGTGCTTTTTTCTTGACTGCTTTTCTCTTAGCTGGTGCTTTTTTCTTGACTACTTTACGTTTAGCTGGCGCTTTGCGCTTAGCTACTTTTTTCTTAACTACTTTACGTTTAGCAGGTGCTCTACGCTTAGCTACTTTTTTCTTTGTTGCTTTTTTCTTTGTTGTACGAGCCATCTTCGAAGTCCCCTTTTGTGAGTTACGTTCAAAAGTATAAAGCCAAATTCTAATTTAGCAAACTTTTTTTATAAATTACAAATTTATTTTGCCAACCAAATAAAACACTTAAGCGATAAAAATGTTTTTTTATTCGAATAAAAATAATTTCAAACATTCTTCATGTTTATTAACTCGAGTATATAAGCATTAAAACCTGAAGCCTGTTTGCACAAAAGCTCCGACTGAACTGTCTTTATAGGTTGCAGCAAGATCAAGATTGAAACCTAACCAGAACCCTACACCTGCGGTCAATGCAGTATCTTTTGCAGCATCGGGTATTCCACTTGCTAGATTTTTTCGCGCACCAATACGGAGCTGAGCAAAATCGAACGCATTAAACTCAGCACCGACCGCTAGTAACTGCGTTTTTAAATCATCAAACTGGGGATTGGCCAACAGCGGTTTGTTCTCTGTGAGGTCATAATCAACAGCAACAGTAAGCAGGCTATTATGATAGGCAACACCGAGACGTGCTTCAGTATCAAAGTTTAATACCGAACCACCCAGGTTAAATTCATCTGTTATCAGGTTACGAACATTCAGGCCAAGACGCACTGAATCAGAGACATCGTAAGCCAGACCCAGGTCAACCGTTGTAAACGTGCCCAGACCGCTCCTGTTCTTTTGCTCAGTGAGACTGTCGAAGCCATCAACATTCTTGATCGATTCAGTATAGGATATCGCTTGTAAATCCACCAATTTAGGCTTGATACCCACAGATAGCTTTCTATCTGCCACCTGAAACGCTTTAGCAAAAGAGACGCCAAATTCTGTCGCTAAAACACCCTCTACATTTAATAAATTTTTTGTATCACTAGTCACTTCCTGTTCAAACTGGACCAGATCACAGCCCGGATCAACAAATAACTCACAGGCCAGGTCGGTGACGGTGCCTGCGCCGATCGCATCTGCGCGAATACTAAGCGCCATAGCAAATGAATCAAACGCGATACCCATCGCTGCAAGTCCAGATATATCTACTGCCATATCTTTATCTTCGATACGATTGACCACACCTGCCATTTCTACCAAAGCTACCCCTTCAGCGACAATGTCGCCTGAATCTTTTGCCGCCTGCCTGCGGTCATCTGCCGCCTGGTAATCATCGATATCAGTGATCAGGTCGTCGTTATCCCGTACGAACGCACCGACACCGATCAGTAACGAAAAGTCATCATCCGGTCGCTGATTGGTCAGCATTGCCGGGTTTGCCCACGGCGCTGTCGCCAGGTCGGCAGTTGCGGTTGCGACCCCTCCCATACCTAATGAACGCCCTTCAAAAGCAAATGGGATCGCATTGACCGCTTGAGAAAAGACCGATAAAGCCACTACTGATAGAACTTTGCTGCAGGTTTTTTTATATGGTTTCATATCCATCTCGCTATTGATTCCAGTGAATAATCGTTATCTAATAAATACTCCTATCCCGAGCATATGACATACTTAACCAAATACAAGGTTTCCTGTTAATATGCGCACCAGTGAACATGCTGACTGTGATGTCCTTCAAAAAGATTCAGCACCCGCTCCAATGTTTAAACGAATAGCATTTTTATGAAGCAACATACGACGACCGACACGAGATACGCTGGCTTATTCAGACGCCTGTTGGCAATTAGTTATGACGGTTTTCTCCTGGTCGCAATCCTGTTTGTGGTTTCCGCGATAGCTACTGCGATGAACGGTGGTAAGGCTGTCGAGCGGGGGGATACCCTGTATCCTGTCCTTGTATTATTGATATTTCTCCTGAGTTACCTCTACTTCTCCTGGTTCTGGATCAACGGCGGCCAGTCATTAGGCATGAAGACATGGCGTATCCAGTTAAAACGCAACGACCAGGGAATGACCAATGACCTAGCTATAGATCATAAGACAGCGGCTATCCGTTTCTTCAGCGCCATTTTTTCATGGGGATTATTCGGGCTCGGATTTGTGTGGGCACTGTTCGACAAACAGAACCGTTGCTGGCATGACCTGAGCAGCAAAACCGTGCTTATCGACCTGCGCCCGAGAAAAGACTAGGGTATCTGCCGGACCGGCAGGAAGCACATTGTCAGTTTACCCGTCTCATAAAGAACAGGCTGACGAGCACCACCAACAAGAGGGGGATGGCAGCACTTAATATCGGCGCAATATTCAAGGCCAGGCCGAGGTGATTGATCGAACGATTAATCACGAAGTATATAATCCCTATGAGCAGTGCCAGTATCAGGCGCTGACCGACACCGCCACTTCTTGGAGTAGTCGAGAAAACGATAGGCATCGCGATCAACAGCATCGCCAGGCAGGTCAATGGCGTAAATATCTTGATCCAGAATGCCAGCTTATATTCCCCGTCATCCAGTTTATTCTCCTGCAGATACTCACTGTAAGTCAGTAACTCCGCGGCCGACATATCCTTCGACTCCAGCTCGAGCACGGTAAACAGTTCCAGCAGGATAAGACGCTTCATCTTCAGTTGTTTTTCGAATGACGTGGTGACACCTTCAGTCGATATATCAGAACG
>CBDUKK010000049.1:0-8770 GCA_965367795.1 uncultured Gammaproteobacteria bacterium | reverse complement strand
AAACCCCGTGGTCTGATGGCAATCGCTGCAATCGCCGTTGGTTGGTACATGGTTAGGCGGCGGTGATTTACCGCGGGCAGTCGCGCCATCATGGCAAGTCGCACAGCCATTAACTATGCCTGAGTGATCGAACCTGGCACCAGCAAAAGCGGTAGTGTTATGGCACAGCGAACAATCTTCGCTTGTGGAAAGGTGGCCACTACTCTTGATGGTCGCTACTGCAGCAGAGCCATCGTGGCAGGATGCACAGTTATTTACGATACCGCTATGATCGAATACCGCGTTTGCAAAGGTGCCGGTTACGTGACAGACCGAGCAATCCTGGTTTGTCAAAACATGGCCGCTATTCTTCATGGGGCCCACCGGCGTACTCGTCGGATTGTCTCCGTGACATGATGCGCAGTTATTCACGATACCGGTATGATCAAAGGTGCCATCCTGGAAATTGTTGCCAATAGCATGGCATGATCCACAGTCGGCAGTCGTGGCAGGGTGAGGGTTAGGCGCCTGCGCCTTTCCCAGGGCTCCGGCAGCAACATGTTTACCACTGCCATCATGGCACGATTCACAATTACCGGTAATACCCGTGTGATTAAAAACTGATGGTGTAAAAGCATCGTTGGTATGGCAAACGTCACAATCCTGGGCCGTGGGTAAATGGTTTGCTGCCTTAATAGCATTCGGATTGCCGGGAATAAACTGGCTGCTGTGACAACCTTCACAGCCACTGCTGATGCCAGTATGTACGCTAGTTAAAAATGTTGTCGATATAAAGCCACCCGTATTCGTGTCACCGTGACACACGCTGCATTCAGCCTGTGATGGTATGTGGTTGACCTTCTTCGGCGTTGCAATGCCTGTGTTATGGCAGGATGCACAATCGCTGCCCACGATACTCAGGTCATGGACAAAAGTATCAACGAAACTATTAAAGGTGGGGGTATCGTGGCAAGACGAGCAGTTAAGGTTCGTATTGACATGACCTGGCGATTTGCCGATGCTGATATTACCATCATGGCAGGCCAGGCAGTTGCTGGTATCTGTGCTGGTATGGTCAAATGTGGCGCCAGCAAAGGTCGTGGTGTTATGGCAGTCGTCGCACTCCTGGTTGCCAGGGGTGGTCGGTATGTGATTCAGAAGTTTACCTACACCAATCCTGTTGTCATGGCACGAGGTGCAGCTGCCAGTAGCGACACCGACATGATCAAAGGTGCCAGTGCTAAAGGTTCCTGGAGTATGACAGGCGCTGCAATCTTCACTGGTCGGCATGTGAGCATAGAAAGGCGTGCTCAGGGGCATGCCGCTCGCGGTACCCGAGCCATCAGCAATATGACAGGCAAGGCCACAATCGGTCACGATGCCGGTATGATCGACGCTAAATGCTGGAAAGAAACTCTCGGTATTGTGGCACGATCCGCAATCGGCTGTAGTGAAGGGATGGCTGGGCACCGCGGACGATTTGGCGGGTGCGTTAATACTGGTATTGTCGTTGTGACACGATTCGCATGACTGTATTGATGAATCAAGCAGCCTGTGGTTGAAAATACCACCGGGCATTTTGAAAGATATGATGCTATGGCATGAGTCGCAATCGAGATTTGACGTGTCTGGATGTCCGAAAACCTGGCCTAATGCCGCACCAGAGCCATCAGCGACATGGCAGGAATCACAGCTTATACCTGGCCCAGTCACGGCAGGACCGGAATGGTCGGGGTAGGCATTTTGAAAACTATCCGTCGTATGGCAGTAACCGCACTCAGAGGTGCTATCCGGGTGGGTGCCAGGCGGAGTATCTGAAAACGTGGCTGTCCTGCCGACAGCGATACTACCATTGTGGCAGCCTGAACATGACCTCGAGATATTGGTGTGATCAAATTTGCCGTCTGCTCCCAGCTCTAGAAAGCTGGTGGTATTATGGCAGTCATTACATTCTGCGGTCGTCGGTGCATGAGATTGGGACTTGCCGATCGCTTTTATACCGTTATGGCATTCGCTGCAGTTACCGAAAACCTCCAGGTGATCAGCAAAGGGGATGATCGCGGCTCCCTGGGGTGTATGGCATGCCTGGCACATATTGCTGGTCGCCAGGTGATCTGGCGACTTTCCCGGGTCTACCAGTTCACCATTATGACAGTTGACGCATTCTGACGATAAACCAGCGTGGTTATATCGTCCGGTAGGGTGTCTTTCGCCTCTATGGGTGACGATCACGGTCTGGATGGCGCGCTGACTGGAGATACCGTTGGCACTAACGACAAGTTGTACCATGTAGACACCGCTGGCATCGGCGACGAAACTGGGGTTTGCAGAAGCCGCACCCAGTAAGCTGGCGTTGCTGGAATCCGGCTTGTGACTGAACGACCAGCTAAAACTGAGCGGTGCTGATATTACTGTAGATGATTTGCTGCCATCCAGAGTGGCGGTTTCATCCACTCTGACCGCGATGATAGGGCCTGTTCTGGCAACTATCGGATTACTGACGCCAGTTCGCGTTGATGTTTCCTGTCCGCCGCTATCGCAGGCACTGATCAAGACAGCCAGCAACAATACATAAAAGTAGCCTGCCAGCTTTCCGGGTATCCGGTGTATCAGCATAGTTAATACCATAATCTTTGTTTCTGCCTGGCTTAACGCTGCAGCAAAACCTGACGAGTTAATTTAGCTGTTTAGACTCATTTCACCCTGTATCACAGGGTTTCCGGTGTAGGTGTGGGCCCGGATAAGGCACTGATGAATTATTTTTTAAGGCTCATCATAATAAATGCACTTAATTAATTGGGATTATATTCCCAAAATAACATATGTCAAGCGATTGCGCTAAATTGCACACTGGCAGAATATCTAAAACCCTGCCGATTATGAAAGATTACTAATACATCTAGTCTATGTGTTACATAATGCAATAAAAAAGGCGATGATAAATCATCGCCTTCAAATTCACTCCAGCCTCCAAGGCTTATTTTTATATCCAGATTCTAGCCGCACGTTCGCATGCGGTTGATGACTGTGATATCAAGAAAATCGGGTTAATCCCAACTCAGCGCGCCCCCTGTCTGGTACTCGGTGACGCGGGTTTCAAAAAAGTTTTTCTCCTTCTTGAGGTCAAGTACTTCAGACATCCATGGGAACGGGTTGCTGGCACCTTTGTACTGTTCAGGCAGGCCTATCTGTGAACAGCGACGGTTCGCGATGAACTGCAGGTATTCTTCAAACATGGGTGCATTCAGGCCCAGGATGCCACGAGGCATGGTGTCACGTGCATATTGTGTCTCGATCTCAACTGCATCACGGATCAGTTCGACCATCTCCTGCTGGAATTCGGCAGTCCATAGATGCGGGTTTTCGATCTTGATCTGGTTGATCACGTCGATACCAAAGTTCATGTGCATGGATTCATCACGCAGGATGTACTGGAACTGCTCGGCGACGCCGGTCATCTTGTTGCGACGGCCCATGGAGAGTATCTGGGTAAAGCCTACGTAGAAGAAGATGCCCTCGAATACGACGTAGAAAGCGATCAGTTCGCGCAACAGTTTCTGGTCATTTTCTGCTGTGCCGGTATGGAAGTTCGGGTCAGCCAGGTGCTGGGTGAAAGGCAGCGCCCATTCTGCTTTACGTGCAACGGCAGGCAGTTCACGGTACATGTTGAAGATCTCGCCTTCATCCAGCCCCAGTGACTCGACACAGTACTGGTATGCGTGGGTATGGACCGCTTCTTCGAAAGACTGGCGTAACAGGTACTGGCGACATTCAGGATTGGTGATGTGACGGTAAACCGCGAGCACCAGGTTGTTGGCGACCAGTGAATCTGCGCTGGCAAAAAAACCGAGGTTACGTTTGATCACGGTGCGCTCGTCATCAGTCAGGCCGTTAGGGTCACGCCACAGGGCGAGATCGGCAGTCATGTTGATCTCCTGCGGCATCCAGTGGTTGGCGCAACCGTCCAGGTACTTCTGCCAGGCCCAGTCGTATTTGAACGGCACCAGTTGATTCAGGTCAGCGCGGCAGTTGATGATCTTTTTATCATCAACCTGGATGCGCGAAGCACCCATTTCGATCTCTTCCAGGCCGGTACCAGTCAGGTCTGTTTCTGCAGTCTCTGTCGATTGCGGAACGTCTTCGATAATCGGATTAACCTGTGGCGCAGCACCGGCGGTCGCCATCAGCTGTTCGTTGCTGACGATACCGTCACCGGCGTGAGGTGTCTTAGTTGATTCCTGGGATGTTTGCGGGATTACCTCAGGTTTCACTTCAGGGATGGCCTTTGCTATTGCTTCTTTGGCTTCTGTTTCAATGGCTTCTGCCTTGATGGCATCATTTACAGCATTGCCGATATCGTTAGTCGCATTCTTGTTATTGGAAAATTGTGCAAAAGGGTCGTCCCAGTTATTAAGCATTTTCTATTACCTCTGTGTCTTCGTTTCTTATTTTTGTTGTACTTGTATCTTTGTTCTGTACTTGGTTATTCTTTTCCGGCATCAACTTATCTAGCATCTCTTTTTTCAGGTTCCTGCGCAGCGGTTCCAGGAACAGCCACCAGGGTTTTACCGCACAGGGTGCCAGGGCATGCCATGTGGTACGGGCTCGCGTGAAACTTATACAGATGCCATCATGCTCACAAAAATGTGCGATCTCGCTTCGTTTCATCTGATGTTTGTTAAATGGTAGGTCATAGATTACCTGGTTCAACTCATCAATAAGGCTCACGTTAGCGCCTCCTTTTTTATTATTATTTTTACCTGCTATTTTTATGAATGCCCTTATATCTTGTTAAGTTTTTAGTTGTTACCTGTTTTCAGCAGAGTCTCCGCCTGGATACTATTGGCACGCCTCGCAATCCGGGTCCAGGATAGAGCAGGCCTTCGGTGCTTCTGAGCCTGCCGCTGCGACGCTCTGTTCGTTGCCGACAGCATTCAGGCCGGTGCCGCGACTGGAATCCATGGTTGACTTCTCAACATGGGTCGCACCCATCGAGCGCAGGTAATAAGTCGTCTTCAGACCACGTACCCAGGCCAGCTTGTATAGTGCGTCCAGCTTCTGGCCGTTAGGCTCAGACATGTACAGGTTCAATGACTGGCCCTGGTCGAGCCATTTCTGGCGGCGTGAAGCGGCTTCTACCAGCCAGCGCGCATCGAGTTCGAAGGCAGTCTGGTATAGCGCTTTCAGGTCGGCAGGAACGCGGTCTATCTGCTGTACGCTGCCATCGTAGTATTTGAGGTCATTCGCCATGACTTCGTCCCAGATGCCGCGGTCGCGAAGATCGCTGATCAGGTAAGGGTTCACCACGGTGAACTCACCTGACAGGTTCGATTTCACGAACAGGTTCTGATAGGTCGGTTCGATGGACTGGCTGACGCCGCAGATATTCGATATGGTCGCCGTCGGTGCGATCGCCATGGTGTTGGAATTACGCATGCCTACTTTCTGTACGCGGGCACGTAATGAATCCCAGTCGAAGGTATGGCTGCGATCGACTTCCAGGTAGTTGCCACGGCCTTCTGCCAGGTAGTCCAGTGAGTCGATAGGCAGGACGCCCTTGCTCCACAGGGAACCGTCAAAAGAAGAGTAGCGGCCGCGTTCTTCAGCAAGGTTGCTCGATGCTTTTATCGCATAGTAGCTGATGGCTTCCATAGTACGGTCGGCAAATTCGACCGCATCTTCCGAAGCGTATGGCAAGCGCTGTTTATACAGTGCGTCCTGGAAACCCATGACACCCATTCCGACCGGGCGGTGACGCAGGTTCGAGTCGCGTGCTTCGGGAACACTGTAGAAGTTGTAGTCGATGACGTTGTCCAGCATGCGCATCGCTGTGTTGATGGTGCGTTCCAGCTTCTCGGTATCGAGGCCATTTTCATTGATATGCGCAGGCAGGTTGACCGAGCCCAGGTTACAGACCGCGATCTCCTGATCGTTGGTATGCAGCATGATCTCGGTACACAGGTTAGAGCTGTGTACCACGCCGACGTGCTGGTTGCTGTAGCGCAGGTTGCATGGATCTTTAAAGGTAACCCATGGGTGGCCTGTTTCGAACAGCATACTGATCATCTTGCGCCATAGTGCGGCTGCCTTGATGGTCTTGTGTACACGCAGTTCACCATTAGCGGCTTTTTCTTCGTAAGCGACGTACGCTTTTTCGAATTTCTTGCCGCACAGTTCATGCAGCTCCGGGGTTTCGTTCGGGCTGAACAGTGTCCATTCCTTGTCTTCGGCAACACGCTTCATGAACAGGTCAGGGATCCAGTTCGCGGTGTTCATGTCATGGGTGCGGCGACGGTCATCACCGGTGTTCTTGCGCAGGTCTAGAAATTCTTCGATATCGATGTGCCATGATTCCAGGTAGGCACACATAGCGCCTTTGCGCTTGCCGCCCTGGTTGACGGCCACAGCCGTATCGTTGGCCACTTTCAGGAAGGGAACGACACCCTGTGATTTACCATTGGTGCCCTTGATATGTGCACCCATGCCGCGGACACGTGTCCAGTCATTGCCCAGACCGCCTGCGTATTTAGAGAGCAGGGCATCGTCTTTGATGGAACCGAAGATGCCGTCCAGATGGTCTGGTACGGTGGTCAGGTAACAGCTGGAGAGCTGAGGACGCAGGGTACCGGAGTTGAACAATGTCGGTGTCGAGCTCATGAAATCAAACGATGACAACAGGCGGTAGAATTCCACAGCGCTCTGTTCACGGTTGATCTCGTTGATGGCCAGACCCATGGCAACGCGCATGAAGAATGCCTGTGGCAGTTCGAAACGGGTGTCTTCTGAATGGATGAAGTAGCGGTCGTAGAGTGTCTGTAAGCCGAGGTAGGTGAACTGGTGGTCACGTGACACGTCCAGTTGCTTACCGAGAAAGTCCAGATCGTACTCACCCAGGCGTGGGTCGAGCAGTTCCAGGTCGACGGCACGCTTGATGTACTCTCCAAAATAATGCGTATACTGCGTTTTCATCTCTGTCTGTGTCGCATTAAATGGCTTGTTATAGACGAAGCTGAGGGCCTCTGTGCGCAGGTCATCGAGTAATAAACGTGCGGCTGCACGACAGTAGTCGGGCTGTTTTTCGATCAGTGTACGTGCGCTCATCACCAGCATGCGTGAGACGTCTTTATTGGGTACACCGTCAAACAGGTTACGTTCGGTATCGTCCAGGATGGCCTGTGCATCGACGTCCTTCAGACCTTCACAGGCTTCGCTGACGATGGCGTGTAGACGCTTGCTATCTAGCGGTTGAATGCTGCCATCCTCAAGCGTTACGTTGATGTCGCTGACGACAGGCTCCGCTAGCTCGCTCTGTTCCTGGGCGCGGGCTTTTGCGTGTTCATTTCGGTAGATGACATAAGCACGTGATATCTGCTGGTGACCGCCACGCATCAGTGCCAGTTCGACCTGGTCCTGGATGTCTTCGATATGGAAGGTACCACCGTCAGGGATACGTCGGGTCAGAGCATTGCTTACATCTTCGGTCAGGTTTTTAACGATCTCATGAATACGATTACTGGCTGCAGCATTACCGCCTTCGACGGCAAGAAATGCTTTTGTCATCGCGATAGATATCTTCTCTTTATCGAAAGATGTAACTTTGCCGTTGCGTCGGATAACCCGGAATTGTCCCGGTGCTGTTGCTGCGATGCTGGTTGAATCTGTTGCTGAGATGCTGTTTATGTTTGTTTCTGGTTTGTCGATAGATGAACTTTGGTCTTGGTTTGGTGTATTTACTTGCATTGCCCTTCCCGCGAATGTTGTAGCTGTTATATTTTCGCCCTGTTCTGTTGCAGGGTTTTGATGCGGAATACTATAGAATGTGGTCGGGTGTGAAGTCAAGCACAATATGTTGTGTATATTCTAGTGGAGTAATATCGGAAAAACTGTGGATAAGTTGGGTTTTCATAATAAATTCCGATACTTAATAATTTTAGAAAAACAGCTTGTTAGAACATAAGAATGTGCCAATATAAAAAATATTTGGGTTAGCCGTACAATAAATTCTGTTGCTGTTTTGCCAACTATCTATCAGTAAAAATTTAGATTAAATAGTTAGTGCTTTTAAGTGTCGACGGTTGAGAGTAGATGCTGAACCTTCAAGGCATCAAAATATGGGCTTGAGTAATCTATTGATGGGGGAGTTAAAAGTCCCAGCGATAGCCGAGCATGAAGAATAAATTATTGTTGGCCAGTGACTGACCGGTATTCGCTTCATCGGTCTGTGTTGCATCGTATCCGATCTCAAAATCGAAGCGAGCCTTATTCAGGTAGCGGTAGTCTGTTCTTAGTAAAGCGCGTAATCTATTCTGTGAACGGCCGTCACTGAAATTGCGTATATCATACTGCAGACGAGGATTTATCCGCCAGTTTCGTGTGATGGGAAACCGCGTGTTAGCGATCAGCGAGATAGTATCTGACGGTGCCGTACTGTAGTAGCGTAGACCGAGTACGCCAGTATCACTTTTTAGCAGTAGATTGTTGCCCACCAGCTGGGTACTGAAGAAATAATTTGTGCCGGTACTTTCAGTTGCCAGTACGCCACCGGATGCAACCGTTTCACCGACTTTAGAGAAAGTGATATCAGCAGTTGCCTGGAAGCGTTTACTCAGCGGTTGTGAGCCACCGATAGTTATAGTCTGACTATTGGCTGTCCTGTCGCGGGCGAGCTGGTATATCTGTTCTATATTCAAAACTTCTTTCAGCTCTTCGATGCTGCTTTCCTGTTGGCCGATCAGTGCGTTACTGGTGGCGAGCAGAGGGGTCTTACGTATGAATGAGTTCAGGTAGACCG
>CBDUKK010000048.1:0-8889 GCA_965367795.1 uncultured Gammaproteobacteria bacterium | reverse complement strand
TTTTTAGGTGCAGGTGCATCATCCTTGCGCTGGATAACAGCAGAGGCCCTGCCTTCGATGACAGCATCAGCTATGCCCTGGGCATATAACTGTATCGCTTTGATCGCATCGTCATTACCCGGGATGACGTAATCGACGCCGTCAGGAGAATTATTTGAATCGACGATACCGAAAACCGGGATACCTAAAGTGTTTGATTCTTTAATAGCGATATCTTCATGACCGACGTCTATGACGAACACGGCACTTGGCAGACCTTTCATGTCCTTGATACCACCGAGAACTTTTTCCTTTTTCTCCATCTCGCGAGTCAGCATCAGCTGTTCTTTTTTGTTGAGACGGTCAAAACCACCATTCTCCGACATCTCTTCGAGTTCTTTGAGACGCGAAATAGACTGGCGTATGGTTTTAAAGTTGGTGAGCATACCGCCCAGCCAGCGATGTGTGACGTAAGGCATGCTGCAGCGCTGAGCTTCTTCAGCGACGATGTTTCGCGCTGCACGTTTGGTGCCGACGAAAAGAACGGTGCCGCGGTCAGCTGCAATCTTACCGATCGCATTCGCTGCATCGTTGTATAAAGGCAGGGTTTTCTCTAGATTAATGATGTGGATCTTGTTTCGGGCGCCAAAAATGTACTCAGACATTTGCGGGTTCCAGAAACGTGTTTGGTGGCCAAAATGCACGCCTGCTTCAAGCATCAGACGCATAGATACGTTAGACATATATATTCTCCAGTTAGGGTTATGCCTCCATATACCCCATGAAAAAACTGATTAAGCCGAATTTTAAGGCTAAATCAGCACCCAATTACATGTGACGGTATATGTGCGAATTTAAATAAGATATAGTTAGCCCCTGTTGGTAAACAACGATGATGTATGGCCAAAACAGCCAATTATCAGGGCGACTATATCGCTCGTATGCACCAAGTTTTCTCAGTGCGGGCGCTTTATACCATAACCAGCATAAATAAACAACGATATTTTACTAACCCGGTAACGGAAAAATCTCTTTAACCAATTGATTTTGATAACATAAACAACATGGCGATATTAATAAAAGATTCACAGGAAATAGAAAAAATGCGGGTAGCCGGCCGGCTCGCTGGCGAAGTACTGCAGATGATCCGACCGCATGTAAAAGCCGGTGTAACCACCAATGAGCTGGACAAGATCTGCCATGACTACATCGTCGATGTACAACAGGCTATCCCTGCACCGTTGAATTATCACGGTTTCCCGAAATCGATCTGTACTTCGGTTAACCACCAGATATGCCACGGCATCCCAAGCGATAAGAAACTGAAGAAAGGCGATATCATCAATATCGATATCACTGTCATAAAAGATGGCTATCATGGCGATACCAGCAAGATGTTCTACGTCGGCGAACCGCCGATTCGCGCGAGGCGCGTCTCCGAGGTTGCCCATGAATGCATGAAACTCGGTATCGAGCTGGTAAAGCCCGGCGCGCGCCTCGGTGATATCGGACATGTTATCCAGAAACATGCCGAATCAAACAATTTCTCTGTGGTCCGTGAATACTGCGGACATGGCATCGGCAAAGGCTTCCACGAAGACCCACAGGTGCTGCACTATGGCAAGGCCGGCACCGGCATAGAGCTGGAAGAAGGGATGATATTCACCATCGAGCCCATGATCAATGCCGGCAAGCGTCACGTTAAGCTGCTCAGTGATAACTGGACTGTGGTCACCAAGGACCATAGCGCATCAGCGCAATGGGAACATACCATACTGGTGACCCGTGATGGCCACGAAGTTCTGACACAATGCGAAGGCGATGAAGTTTGATGATGAACCTTAATGAAAACGCTGCCGATGACAATATCGACGGTCTTATAGATTTCTCTGCATTAAAGAAACGGCTGGATGACTGCGACCACAATTCCTGCGCCGAGCAGATCAAACTGTTAAAAGAAGCTGTTATCACGATCGCCGAAGGCTTAAAAGAGAAATACAGGAACGGATGTGATGTCGATACCGTCGTCTATGGCAGGGCCAGGCTGACCGATCAGCTGATCGATATCATCTATGCATACCAGTTCAGAGACCTCGATCAGGCGATCGCTCTGATCGCCGTAGGCGGCTATGGCCGTGGCGAACTACACCCAAAATCCGATATCGACCTGATGATCCTTCTGCAGAAAGAAGAAAATCAGAATACCAAGGACCTGCTGGAAAAGTTCCTGATGCTGCTGTGGGATATCGGCCTCGAGATCGGGCACAGTGTCCGCACCATCGAAGAGTGTGTCGATGAGTCGACCAGGGACATCACCGTCGCCACCAACATCATGGAAGCACGCCTGCTCGCCGGCGATGAAAAACTGTTCGCTCAGATGAAAGAGAAGACCAGTCCTGAACATATATGGGATTCGAAATCATTTTTTCAGGCAAAACTGGATGAGCAGATCCAGCGCAATGGAAAATTCAATGATACGGCATACAACCTTGAGCCGAACCTGAAGGAAAGCCGTGGCGGCCTGCGCGACATACAGATGATCGGCTGGGTCGCGAAACGCCATTTCAATGCCCACAGCCTGCATGACCTGGTCAAAGAGAATTTCCTGCTCGAAGATGAGCTGAAAACACTGCTCGAAGGCCAGCACCTGTTATGGCGCATCCGCTGCAGCCTGCACTACCTCGCTGGCCGCCGTGAAGATCGACTGTTATTCGACTACCAGCGCGATCTCGCCAATGAATTTGGCTTCCAGGACAAAGCAGAAAACTCGAGGAACGAAGCCATCGAGCAGTTCATGCAGCAGTATTATCGTACAGTCATCGAACTTGAGCGCTTGAACGAGATGCTGTTACAGCACTTCAGGGAAGTCATCATCTACGCCGATGTCGACACTGAAGCTGAACTGATCAATGACAGTTTTCAGGTCAGGAACGGTTATATCGAAACCACGAGTGAAAGCATTTTCAGGAAAAACCCCTGTGCCATGCTGGAGCTTTTTTTGATATTACAGAACTATCCTGATATCCAGGGCGTGCGTGCGGCAACCATCCGCCAGGTCAGGATGCACAAGCACCTGATCGATGACGAAGTCAGGCAGTCTCCGCGCGCGCATCACCTGTTCATCAAACTGATGACCGGCTCACGCGGTGTCACCCATGAATTGAGACGCATGAACCGCTACGGCATACTCGCCGCCTATATCCCGGCGTTTGATTCTATCGTCGGACGCATGCAGTACGACCTGTTCCATGCCTACACCGTTGACCAGCACACACTGTTCGTCATCAGAAACATGCGGCGCCTGTCGGTACCTGACTATTGCCACGAGTTTCCACTGGCCAGCGGCGTGTTCCAGCATCTGTCCAGTCCCGGCCTACTCTATCTATCCGGCTTATTTCATGATATCGCCAAGGGCCGTTCTGGCGACCATTCCGAACTCGGCGCAGTCGATGCCAAAGATTTCTGCAAACTTCACAGCCTGCCGGATCAGGATGCAGAACTGGTCAGCTGGCTGGTAAAAAGCCACCTGCTCATGTCCATGACCGCGCAACGAAAAGACATCAGCGACCCTGACGTGATCGGCACATTTGCCGAACAGGTACAGAGTATCGAACGACTGGACTACCTGTATCTGCTCACGATATGTGACATACGTGCCACCAACCCGCAGCAGTGGAATGACTGGAAAGACAAGCTGCTCGGCGAGTTATACAATAAGACAGCCGCCCTGTTGAACAAAGGTCTGAGTCGTTCAAATGATAAGCAGAGCAACATATCCGAGATCCAGACTGCCAGTTTGCGCAGGCTGGAACTCCAGGGCATCGATTCTCACCAGGCAAATGATCTATGGAAGACATTCACCGCAGAATATTTCCAGGGCCACCCTTATGGACTGATCACATGGCATACGACATTGATCCTCGATGCACTTCAGAAAGGATCGCTCGATGCACCGCTGATAAAAGCCAGGGTCCACGAATCCAGTAATAGCATTCAACTGCTGATCTACATGAAAGACCGCGATGGTATCTTCTATGATGTAGCGACGGCGCTGACGATGAGCGAAGTCGATATCGTCAACGCACAGGTCAACAACGCCAAGAATGGTTACGCACTGCAGTCATACCGCCTGGCACCGGTCAACACGAACAATATAGAACTGTCATTAGTGGCCAGGCAGATCACACGATTACTGCAAGAGCAATTGAGCAGTGAAGCCGATACGTCGAAGACTGCATTGAGCAGCAGCCGAAAGCACAAGTACTTCCCGTCACCTACTGTCATACGATTTAAGAACGTCAACGATGGCAATGCAACCCGGATGAAGATAGAAACGCTAGACCGCACCGGGGTACTCGCGAGCATCGCCAAGGCAATCATCGACTGTGATATCAGGCTGCTCAATGCCAGGATCGCGACAGCCGGAGAACTCGCTATCGATTATTTTGTGATCAGCACAAAACAGGACCATGCGCTCAGTAAAGAACAACAAAAAAACCTGAAACAACACCTGAAAGAAATATTATAGAAATGACTGCGACACTAGACCTGGCTAAACAGCTTATAAGCATCCCATCCGTTACACCCGATGATATGGGATGTCAGAAGATCATCGGCGAGCGCCTGGCAAACATCGGCTTTGAAATCGAAAACCTGCGTTTCGGCGAAGTCGATAACCTGTGGGCACGATACGGAACACGCGGACCCCTGTTCGTTTTTGCCGGCCACACGGATGTGGTGCCGACTGGTCCCGTGGAGCAATGGAGCAGCGAGCCATTCACGCCGACCATCAGCGGCGAGGTGATGACAGCTCGCGGCACCGCTGACATGAAGAGTAGTATCGCCGCCATGGTGTGCGCCTGTGAACAACTGCTCACAGAGAAACAGGCACTCAATGGCTCTATCGCATTTCTTATCACCAGTGACGAAGAAGGCCCTGCGATAGACGGCACGGTGAAGGTTATCGACTACCTGCAGGGCAAAAACGAAAAGATTGACTGGTGCCTGGTGGGTGAACCTTCGAGCACAGAGACGGTAGGTGATGTCATAAAAAATGGCCGGCGCGGCTCGATATCCGGTGACCTGACCATCCATGGAACCCAGGGACATATCGCCTACCCGCAGCTCGCAAAAAACCCGATCCACCTGTTCGCCGGCGCGCTTCATGACCTGTGTGATGAAAAATGGGACAACGGAAACGAGCATTTCCCGCCAACCAGTTTTCAGATATCAAACATCAATGGTGGCACCGGTGCCACCAATGTTATACCGGGCGAGCTCAAGCTACAGTTCAACCTGCGCTTTTCGACCGAGATTACCGAGCAGCAGATAAAGCAGCGAATAGAAACCATATTGAACAGTCATCAGCTCGATTACACGCTGGACTGGTCACTGTCAGGCCATCCCTTCCTGACAGCTGACGGCAGGCTGGTGGATGCCGCAAGGCAGGCCATCAAATCCATCTGCGGTATCGATAGCGAGTTATCGACCGCTGGCGGCACATCTGATGGCAGGTTCATCGCGCCGACGGGCGCCCAGGTAGTGGAACTTGGCCCGGTCAATGAAAGCATCCATAAGATCGATGAAAACATCAACATTAACGAGCTGGATCGACTCACGGAAATTTATCTAGATATACTAAAAAGGTTAATGATTTAGCACTATTATCGCCACAGGTTACATTTTTGTTTTTAACGGGGATGTGAGATGAGTGATTTATACAAACGAATTTCAGACGCTCTCGACAATGATGCCGAGTACCTCGTGATGGGCGAAATCGCTGCTCACACCGGCCTGCTGGTCAGCCAGTCACCACGAAACGAGAAAGACAACGACATCATCGTATGTAATAGCGATATGTCAAAAAGCTGCAGGGTGGAAGTCATTCATAGCCGCGAACAGTTCAGAGGCACCATCAAAAGCACGGACTATGACTTCCTGGTCTTCGTCTATGCCCCTGGCCAGATCGTCGACGGTGCCGTCGTACCGACCACGGGTAAAGAAGCTGAAGAAACAAAAGGTATCTACGTTTTCCCCCGCTCGGTGGTTAAGACCGCTGTTGATGCGGCCACGGGTACAGACTTCGATCCGAGAAAGATCGTGGTCGCTGGCACAGTTGATAAAAACAGATACAAAGACTATCGCGGCGCTTTTCAGCTGCTCTCAGTGCTGGTGCCTGATAGCCCGCCCGACTTCATATAGACATCTCTATACCCTCTACCACTTTACTAACATGGCCTGATTGAACTACACTCGGATATATAACAAAAACAATATATAAAAGAGAAAACTCATGAATTCAGAAAAAGTCTTATTCAGCTTTTTCATGATCCTCGCGCTGACCTTAAACTTCGGTTTTTTCATCGGCGAGATGGATAACCCGCAACACCATAATGTCTATGAACTGTTCGCAGTCATCATCGTTAATCTCATCGCTACCGTACTGAAATTTGGCGACCGCTCCAGGCTCGGGCCGATGTTACTGGCGACCAGCCTGGTAGCACTGGTGCAGTTGATCTCTGCTGCCCTGGTGTGGACTTTCGCAGAACATATACAGGGTACAGGTCTGACCCCCGACACCATGGTTCTGATCGTATCGCTCAGCGGCGGTGCCGTACTTGCCAACATCATTTCTGTCATCCTGCTGATGATCGAAACCACCATGTTGCGTCGTTAAACCCCAGCAGAAACCCAGATCATGAAGAACCAGGAGCCCGAAAAAAAGGAGAACTCCGAGGAAGCCATCAACCCGGTGATATCGATGATCATGTCGCGCATGCGCGTGCCGCTGATCATCCTCATCGTGATCTACGCTATCTCGATGGCTGGACTGATAGCGATACCCGGACATGATGACCAGGGTAATCCATGGCATATGAGCATCTTTCACGCTTTCTACTATGTCAGCTTTACTGCCACCACCATCGGTTTTGGCGAAATACCTTATGCCCTGAATGACGCACAGCGACTCTGGGTCATCTGCACTATCTACATGACCGTAATCGCCTGGCTTTATGCTATCGGTAACATCCTTGGCCTGGTACAGGACCCTGTTTACAAGAAAGCGCGTAATGAAAACAGATTTAGACACCAGGTCAACAAGTTACATGAACGCTTCTACCTGGTCTGCGGACTGGGAGAAACCGGCTACGAAGTCATCAAGGCGCTGACCAATGAGCATTACCGTGTCGTCGTCATCGAGCAGGAGCAGGACAGCCTGCTGGAAAACAATATCTACGACCTGCAGGAGTTTGTCCCCTGCCTGATAGCCGATGCTTCAGTGCCCAGGAACCTCGAGCTCGCCGGCATCAGCAAGAAGAACTGTAATGGCGTAATCGCTGCGACCGCCTCCGATGAGACCAACCTCAAGATCGCTATCAGCAGCAAACTGCTCCATCCCGAGGGCAAGGTCGTCTGCCGCTCGGACCTGCTAGCATACGAATTAAATATGCGTTCCTTCAATACCGATTACGTGGTGAACCCGTACAATACTTTCGCTGATATCTTTTCCATGCTGCTGCACAGCTCATCGTTACATATGATCTTCGACTGGTTGACCGGGGCGCCTGGCTCAAAGGTTACCGATGAACCGCTAAAATTTAATTTTGGTCGCTGGATACTCTGCAGTTATGGCCGTTTCGGTAAAGCCTTATATCAAAAGTTTCTCGAACACGACGTAGAAGTAACCATCCTCGATTCCAATGAAGAAGCCATAAGCCACTTCACGGAAAATAATATCGACCAGGTGGAGGATATTATCTCTGCAACCGGTATCGATGAGAAGTCACTGAATAAAGCCGGCATAGATACCGCCGTCGGAATCATCGCCGGCGGTGATGACGATTCCAACAACCTGTCAACCATCATGACTGCACGCCAGATGAACCCGGATATTTTCGTGGTAGCAAGACAGAACCTGCGGGACAACTCCGAACTGTTCAAAAAAGTAAAAGCCGACGTGGTCATGCAGCCTCGAGAGATCACGGCACGCATGATCCGTGTCCTGTTCCTGAATCCTATGTTATGTGATTTCCTGAAACTCGCTAATAAAAACGATGAAGAATGGAGCAACCTTGTCATCAGCCGGCTAAGTGCAGTCATGGGCGAATCTAAGCCGCATGTCTGGACCGTCGAGATCAATCCTAAAAAGACGCCGGCTGTTTTTAAAGCAATCGCCTTCGGCCGGGAAGTCACTCTCGACAGCATCACGCTGGATCCGCTATCAAGAAAACATAGATTAAAGTGCGTGCCCTTACTCATCTTACGCGGTGGCGAGTTTCAGATGATGCCGGAGGACGAGACCGTGCTGAAAGATGGAGACTGCGTACTGTTCTGCGGTATGCACAGCGCAAAGAACAGCATGCAATGGACGCTCAAGGTCATGTCCAGCCTGAACTACGTGATGAGATATGATACTGAACCAGAGTCATACCTGCTCAGACAGGTGACACGGTTATTCAAAGGCCAGGAACGCAGAGACACCCCTCGTTGATCATATCTCAGCTCTGCACGACAATCGTCGAATCCGCTGTTATAATCTCCCGCGAAATAAAACCAGCTCAATGTCTCGATAGCTCAGCTGGATAGAGCGGCCCCCTCCTAAGGGGCAGGTCGGGGGTTCGACTCCCTCTCGGGACACCAATTAAAAAAAACAGGTACCGCTATGTCTACAGTTACACTCGAAACCACCCTCGGCAATATCGTCATCGAACTCAACGAAGAAAAAGCACCAGAAACGGTAAAAAACTTCCTGAGTTATGTCAACGACGGATTTTTTGATGGCACCATATTCCACCGCGTCATCCCTAACTTCATGATCCAGGGCGGCGGCTTTATGCCGGGTATGGTTCAGAAGCGAACTGAAGACCCGATAAAGAATGAAGCGGACAACGGCCTGCCAAATGACCGCGG
>CBDUKK010000047.1:0-8942 GCA_965367795.1 uncultured Gammaproteobacteria bacterium | reverse complement strand
GTGGTATCAGTTGCTTCGGCAGTATTATGTGCAGGAGTATGTTTGCGGTTACGCTTGACCAGCGTATTGGAGTCATATTTTGGCAGTAAAGAATCCGGGTGTATGCCCAGTGTTTTGTCGAGCAGGCTACGGGCGATGCCATTGTTGTTGACTGCATTTACTGTCTGCGTGATTACAGGAATCGTGGCCAGTTTGCCCAGGGTATCAGTCGAGGTGAGCAGGTTGTCGCGTGTTTTGGTGTCGCCATTTTTAAATTTGATGGATTTGGCACGTAACATTACATGTGGAAAATCCAGGTTCCATTCATGAGGCGGAACGTAAGGGCATTTTGTCAGATAACACAGGTCACATAGATAGCAGTCATCGACCACTTTCCAGTAATCTTTTTTATCGACGCCGTCGACCTCCATGGTGTCTGATTCATCGACCAGGTCGAACAGGGTAGGGAATGAGCCGCATAAGCTGACGCAACGGCGGCAGCCGTGACATATGTCGAAAACACGTTCTAGCTCGGCAAATAATTTGTCTTCGTCCCAAAATTCAGGGGTGTCCTGTCCCAGGGGATGCCTGGTGGGGGCTTCTAAGCTACCTTCTCTGGCCATGATCTTCTCTTAAATATTGTCTAGTTAAAAAAAGCCAGACCCGGATTTCGCCAGGCTGGCCTTTCTATATGCACGAATTGCATCGATACGCGGTTACCCGCTTAGTCCATGTTATCCAGTGCTTTCTGGAAACGGTTAGCATGTGAGCGCTCAGCTTTTGCTAATGTTTCAAACCAGTCGGCAATTTCGTCGAAACCCTCATCACGGGCTGTTTTAGCCATTCCCGGGTACATGTCAGTGTACTCATGAGTTTCGCCGGCAATCGATGCTTTCAGGTTGTCATTGGTGCTGCCAATCGGTAAGCCGGTTGCAGGGTCGCCAGTCTCTTCCAGGTATTCAAGGTGACCGTGTGCGTGACCAGTTTCACCTTCTGCAGTGGAACGGAATACAGCAGAAACATCGTTGTAACCTTCAACGTCAGCTTTTGCAGCAAAGTAAAGGTAACGGCGATTTGCCTGAGATTCACCAGCGAAGGCGTCTTTCAGATTTTGTTCAGTTTTACTGTCTTTTAAGCCCATCTCATATCTCCTAAGTTAGGGTTAGTCTAAAAAGTGTGAGCAGAGTCTACACTAATTTATTGTTGGAATGATTCTAATTTGACAGAAATGTCATGTCAAGTGAAAAAAATATTACTTATGTATTTTGCGTGATATATAGATCTGAAATCAGCGTCATAAAACAGCTGAATCACCGTAAAAACAATTCATCGCTTAATTTATGGTGTATTGATATCGACAATATCTTATCATTCGGGTTCGCCGGTTTTTATATTAAATTGAGGATTCCAATGACACGCGAAGTAGATGTTGCCATTCTAGGGGCAGGCAGTGCAGGGCTGTTTGCAATGTCGCAGGTAAAACGTGAAACAGATAATTATGTGCTGATCAATGGTGGTGAGCTGGGTACTACCTGTGCACGTGTTGGCTGCATGCCGTCCAAGGTGCTGATCCAGGTGGCAGAAGACTTTCACCGAAAGAGTATTTTTGACCGCCACGGTATCGATGGTGCAGAAGAGCTGTCAGTTGATATTCCCGCAAGCATGGAACATGTGCAGGACCTGCGGGATATGTTTGTCGATCGCACATTAGGCGTGACGGATGATCTGGACGAGGAGCACCTGATCGACGGTTATGCGAAATTCATCACCAATGATACGGTAGAGGTGAACGGTGAGCAGATCAAGGCAAAAAGCATCGTTATCGCTACCGGATCAACCCCCATCGTTCCTGCGGCATGGCAACCGTTTTCTGATGATGTCATCACCACCGATGAGTTTTTCGAGCTGGAAGATCTGCCGGCATCAATGGCGGTTATCGGACTGGGGTCCATCGGATTAGAGATCGGTCAATCGCTGCACCGTCTCGGCATAGATGTAACAGCAGTTGATCAGCTGGAGAACATCGCCAAGCTCGAAGATGACAAGGTCAATGACGTAGCGATAGCGACTATCGGCAAGGAGCTTCCCCTGTGGCTGGGTGAAGCGGCCACACTGGAAAAAGTCGAAGGCGGTATACAGGTCAGCGCTGGTGAGAATCAGTCAGTAGTTGATAAGGTATTGGCCAGCCTTGGACGCAGGCCTAATCTCGACAATCTGAACCTGGAATCAACGGATATCAGGCTTGATGAAAATGGCATCCCTGAATATGACCCGCTGACCATGCAGGTCGGTGATCTGCCGGTCTATATCGCAGGCGATGTGAATATGGATCGTCCTTTATTACATGAGGCCGGGCACGAAGGCCGTGTTGCGGGTTATAACGCTGTGCAGCACGCAGTAAATGGCGTGGTCGAAAAATTCAAACGCAAAGCGGCCCTCGGCATCACTTTCTGTGATCCCAATATTGCAACGGCAGGGGCACAGCTGTCTGAGCTGGATGAGAGCGAAATTGCTATCGGCGAGATCCAGTTTGCACCGGTAGGGCGCGCACTTATCATGGGTAAGAACAGGGGGCTGCTCAGGCTTTATGTGCAGAAGTCTGATGGATTGCTGTTAGGCGCCTGTATGTGCTGTGTTAAAGCAGAGCATCTGGCGCATCTCATCGCATGGTCAATCCAGAATGGCATGACCGTGTTCGATATGCTGAAAATGCCGTTTTATCACCCTGTCATCGAAGAAGCGTTGCAGGCCGCGCTTTATAATGTACTGCCACAGCTGGATATCAAGCAGGACCTGGTCGAGCTGGAGCGCATTTAAAGGCTGCGGTCTTCTCGGTCCGTGGATTAGTGTTTATTAGCTTTTTCTAACAGGCTCTCATGGAGCGGTGTGCCATTTCTCGAAATCTGCCGGTATGCTGCACGGCTGCCGGTCTCATGCCACAGGTCCATCGCAGCTATAGGTCGCATCGCCGGTGTACTGTACTGGCGGATGGTCTGCAATAGATCCATCAACAGGATAAAGCTCTCTGCCAGCTGATGGTACAGGTCGGCGATTCCCTGCTGTGTTAGCGTGCCGATGTGGTGATAGGCCGAGCGGCCAAGGTCTACATAATAGCCGACGCCGACCTGTCGTCTCTCGGCTGATTGCGGGTATAGGCCTGATACCAACAGGCACTGGTCACCGATATCACGCAGATGTTCGCTGCGCTGGTTGTTTGGAAGATGGTGTGAGTTCAGATAATCGATAGCGAGTGCTTGCGTATTAAGTTGCTGATTTTTAGAAAATCGCATCAGTGTGAATACAAGGTAACTTTGCATCGCCTCATCGAGATGGCAGCCATAGTCATGCTCCGCTTCCTGTACCAGGGTGTGCCACTGGGCCAGTTCAGATGAATCTAAGATGAACCTTTTACTCATGTTTCCATCCTCTCGCTAAAAATAGATGAGATTTTTGAGCATTTATAAAAAATGTTGCTCTAGTTATAGCCCTTTTTAACGGTAAACGCCAAGGAAAAGCCGACTTGGGTTATACTTCGCACTTTATTTATAGACAAGAATTTCTACATGGCTTACGACGTTTCAACATTTCAGGGACTAATCTTTGCAGTACAGGATTACTGGCAAAAACAGGGGTGTGCTGTGCTGCAGCCGCTGGATATGGAAGTGGGTGCAGGCACCTTTCACCCGGCAACATTCTTGCGGGCGATAGGCCCTGAGCCATGGCGCTCAGCCTACGTGCAACCGTGTCGCCGTCCAACCGATGGCCGTTATGGCGAAAACCCTAATCGACTGCAGCACTACTATCAGTTTCAGGTCGTGCTGAAGCCTTCACCGGATGATATTCAGGACCTGTACCTGGGCTCGCTGGAAGCGCTGGGTTTTGACCTGCTGGAACATGATGTGCGCTTTGTCGAAGATAACTGGGAGTCGCCGACACTGGGTGCCTGGGGTCTGGGCTGGGAAGTCTGGCTGAATGGTATGGAGGTTACCCAGTTCACCTATTTTCAGCAGGTGGGTGGACTGGAGTGCCGGCCGGTTACCGGTGAGATCACCTACGGCCTCGAACGCCTGGCGATGTACCTGCAGGAAAAAGAAAGTGTGTTTGATCTGATCTGGACGCGCGGCCCGCAGGGCGATGTGACCTATGGCGATGTGTTCCATCAGAACGAGGTGGAGATGTCTACCTACAATTTCGAGCAGGCAGATACTGAGATACTGTTCAAACTGTTCGATGACTGCGAGTCTGAGAGCCAGCGACTGATCGAGCTCGGCCTGCCGCTGCCGGCCTATGAGCTGGTATTAAAGGCATCACATGCGTTTAACCTGCTTGATGCGCGACACGCTATATCGGTGACTGAGCGTCAGCGATTCATACTCCGGGTGCGCACCCTGTCGAGGGCCGTTGCGCAGGCTTATTATGATTCACGCGAAGCCCTGGGCTTCCCGATCGGCAATCCTGGTGCGCAGGCAGCGAAAGGAGGTGCCGCATGAGTGCCGATAATGTAAGGAATTTATTGATAGAGCTGGGCACCGAGGAGTTGCCGCCAAAAGCTCTGCGGAAACTGTCCGAGTCATTTACTGCGGGGATCGTAAACGGGCTGAAAAAAGCCGGATTTGCTATTAACGAATTTGAATCATTCGCTGCACCGAGAAGGCTTGCAGTGCTGATCAGGGATGTTGCTGAATCACAGCCTGACAGAGAAGTCGAACGCAAGGGGCCAAGTCTGAAGGCGGCCTACGATGCCGATGGAAATCCGACCAAAGCAGTCATGGGTTTCGCAAGATCGTGTGGTGTCGACGTCGATGCGCTGCAACAGCAGGAAACCGATAAAGGCGTCTGGCTGGTATTTAAAGCGAGTGAAAAGGGACAGGCTTTATCTGCCCTGATCGAAGATATCATCAACCAGTCATTATCACAGCTGCCGATACCAAAACGTATGCGCTGGGGTAGTTATGATGCTGAGTTCGTGCGTCCGGTGCACTGGCTGGTGTTGATGCATGGTAAAGACATTATCGATGCCGAAATCCTCGGTCTTAAATCTTCAGCAAAAACCTTTGGTCATCGCTTCCATGCTCCCGATGCGATCACATTGAACAGTGCCGATGAATATGAAGAGAAACTGCTGTCGAAAGGTTTTGTTATCGCCGACTTCGAACAGAGAAAACAGAGTATAGAAAAGCAGGTGGTGGAAGCAGTTGAGAAGCTGGACGCAGAGGCGATTATCGATGAGACCCTGCTGGATGAAGTGACTGCCCTGAATGAATGGCCGGTGGCTGTTGCTGGCGAGTTTGATGCCATGTTCCTGGATGTTCCAGCAGAAGCCCTGATCAAGACCATGCAGGATAACCAGAAGTATTTTCCCGTGAGGGATGGTAATGGAAACCTGAAAAACTACTTTATTACGATCAGTAATATCGAGAGCAAGTCGCCTCAGAAAGTTAAAGAGGGCAACGAACGCGTCGTTCGCCCGCGTCTTGCCGACGCAAAATTTTTCTGGGAACAGGATCAAAAACAGGCGCTGGAATCTTTCAATGCGGCATTGGAAAATGTCGTATTTCAGAAAAAGCTGGGAACCATCGCAGAGAAGACGCGGCGTGTTACCCGCCTGGCTGAATCGATAGCGAAACAGCTCGATGCTAATGCAGACTATGTAAGCCGAGCAGCATTATTGAGCAAGTGTGACCTGATGACCGATATGGTCGGTGAGTTTGCTTCACTGCAGGGTGTCATGGGTAAGCGTTACGCGCAGAAAGCAGGTGAGGCTGATGAAGTCGCTGAAGCACTCGATGAGCAGTACATGCCTCGTGGCGCCAGTGATGACACGGCGAGTACCACGACCGGGCAGATCCTTTCCATCAGTGACAAGCTCGATACACTGGTCGGTATCTTCGCTATCGGCCAGAAGCCTACCGGTGAAAAAGATCCTTATGCATTGCGCAGGGCCTCACTGGGTATCCTGCGCACGGTCATCGAGCGCAAGCTTGACCTTGACCTGAAACAGCTGATTGCAGAGTCTGCGGCACTGCTCAAAGACAAGGTTGATACCACTGAGGCAGAGGCCGAAGTGTTCGACTACATGATAGAGCGTCTGCGTGCTTATTATATCGATCGTGATGTCAGCGCAGATGTTTTCGATGCCGTGTCGGCATTGTCTCCATCACGGCCACTGGATTTTGACAAGCGTATCAAAGCGGTGACCGCGTTCCGTGAACTTGCAGCAGCGGAAAGCCTGGCAGCCGCAAATAAACGTGTTGCCAATATCCTCAAGAAGTCAGCAGTGGATAATACGTCTTCTGTGGATGAAAGCCTGCTCTCGGAAGATGCTGAGAAAGCGTTGTATCAATCTTTATCGACTTTGAGCAAGATGGTAGAACCGATGTTTGATTCGGGTGATTATGAAAAGGCACTGAGTGAGCTGTCTTCATTACGTGACCCGGTCGATGCGTTTTTTGACTCGGTCATGGTGATGGCGGATGATGAAGCGGTCAAGAATAATCGTATTGCCCTATTGAATTCCATGAACCAGCTTTTCCTGCGTGCAGCAGACCTGTCCCGCCTGCACCAGTCTTAAATGTCAGCTTAACGGTCTATATCATATGAAGCTAATTGTGCTTGATCGAGATGGTGTGATAAATCATGATTCTGATGCTTATATCAAAAGCAAAGAAGAGTGGCTGCCCATCGATGGCAGTCTGGATGCCATCGCACGATTGAACCATGGCGGTTATACGGTGGTGGTCGCCAGCAATCAGTCCGGTCTGGCCAGGGGATATTTTGATATTGAAGCCCTGTCTTCGATGCACAGGAAAATGGACGAGATGCTGGCGAAGGTTGGCGGCCAGGTAGATGCGGTATTCTTCTGTCCGCATGCTCCCGATGATGGCTGTACCTGCAGGAAACCCAAACCCGGTATGTTACTAGAGATCGGTCAGCGTTTTAACGTCTCATTAAAAGATGTGATTTTTATCGGTGATAGTATCTCTGATGTCAAAGCTGCGAGTAATGCGAATGCGAAAGCGGTACTCGTGCGTACAGGTAAAGGGGTCAAGGCAGAAAAGATATTGCAGACTGATGGCATGTCTGATGTCCCGGTATATGATGATCTGGCCGCTGCCGTAACTGCGATACTTCAATAACTACGATATTATCTTGCTATGCAAACTACTCCCGTCTTATTCATCCGTTCGTTATTATTCTGGATAGGGTTCATCGTAAATACGGTCGTGTTTGGCACTTCTGTGGTGATCCTGTTCTTTACGCCATCATCTTTTCGATTGAAGATCGCCAGGGTATGGTCGCATGTAAATAACTTTTTGCTGAAAGTGTTCTGTGGCATAGATTTTACTGTTCAGGGTAAAGAGAATCTCGACGTCGATACAGCGATCATACTGAGCAAGCACCAGTCAACCTGGGAGACGCTTGCGCTGCACTCTTTTACACCATACGTGCACTGGGTGTTCAAGCGTGAACTGATGTATATCCCTATCTTTGGCTGGGCCCTGGCGCTGACGGATCCTATAGCGATCAACCGTGGAACCGGACGAGTAGCTATAAAACAGCTGATCACGGAAGGTACCAGGAAACTCAACGATGGCAAGTGGATGGTGTTGTTCCCCGAAGGTACACGGACCGCACCAGGAAAGTCACATAAATATAAAATTGGCGGTGCGCTCCTGGCAGAGAAGAGCGGTTACCCGGTTATACCCATCGCGCATAATGCCGGTGAGTTCTGGCCCAGGCACAGTTTCATAAAGTGGCCGGGTACTATCAGCGTGGTTATCGGCCCTGCGATAGAGACAAAGGGACGTCTGGCTGAAGACATAAATGCAGAGGTTTATAACTGGATAGAAACCACGATGCGAGATATCAGCGATGAATCTCGCTGGAATCGTAAGACTTAAAGTATATTGAATAAAGTTTTTGCATTTGTAGTTGTTTGTATGGCAATGGCCTCAGCTGGCTCTTGTCTTAACTCTGCAATGGCTTCGAGTGTATTCACCAGGTAGGCAGGCTCATTTCTTTTCCCCTGGTTTATTTGGTCTGTCTGATCCGGGGCATCTGTTTCAAGCAACAAAGATGTCAAAGGGATCTGTTCAGCGACTTTCTTTATTTTTCTGGCGTTATCGTAAGTTACGCTACCACCGAGGCTGATATAAAAATTTAGATCGATAAGTTGTTTTGCCTGTTCGAAACTGCCAGAGTAACTATGGATCATCCCGCTGAGTGTTTTAAACTTTTTTATCAACTGTATGACTGTTTCTGTTGCCCTGACTGAGTGGATCACGACCGGTAAACGAGCATCTGTTGCAATATTTAACTGCGCTTCGAAGAAAGATAACTGTGTCTTCTCATCGGCATGCTGGGGACGAAAATCCAGGCCGCATTCACCAACCGCGACCGGATTATTGCTATCGATGTATTCCTTGAGTGACTCGATGTTACGTCTGTTATTCTCCGATACCCAGTAAGGGTGCAGGCCATAACACGCATGCAACTGTGGCTCGCTGGATGATCGTTCTGATGAATCCTGCGAACACAGGTTTCTGATTCGATCCCAGTAAGCTTTTTCTGTACCGGGAATGATGATATCGCTGATATTATTTTCATGTGCCCGCTGCGTGACTTCTGCCCTGTCGTTATCAAACACTTCGAAGTCAAGGTGGCAATGTGCGTCAATCAGGGATGGAGCAGACATGGATATTAGTCTATACCGTAATTGATAATGGTGCACGCGAGCATTGCCGATACTTCATCGGCGCGTGTCTCACCACCATCCCTGGCTCTTTGAGACATACCGCCCATCCATGGGCATTCGTCTCACCACCGTCCCTGGCTCCTTGAGACATACCGCCCATCCATGGGCATAAAAAAGGGCCGGTAAAAACCGGCCCTTTTTTAAGTATCAAAAAAACGAATTATTTTTTTGATTTCTCGATCATCTGGTGGATGATAGGTGTCAGGAT
>CBDUKK010000046.1:0-8973 GCA_965367795.1 uncultured Gammaproteobacteria bacterium | reverse complement strand
GCTTCGGTTTCGATGATGCGTGCGTTCAGCCAGCTGCCCTGGTATTTCCTGCGAATGATCTTGCCCAGTAGCTGTTGTGCGACCAGGCAGGCGTCGCGATCAAAGAACGTCGGCTGCAGCATGCTCATGGTCTATCTCCGAATCGTGCAGGCATGACATGCTCAGGGCATCCTCGGTCTAACATACGGGAATTGACCCAGGTATCTATATTTCCACCAGTTGCCGGTTTCGTTCCTTTCGTCAAAGTCAGTAAACTCATACTGAAAAACCTGCACCCTGATATATTGCGGCGGTGCTTGCGGGAACGGGTTATACGCGAGCAGGTCGATTACTTCGGGTGAGCCTTGCTCAAGTTTTATGATGAAGCGGTCAAACCAGTACATGAATTCTGGAAATTGCGGCGGGACGAACCAGATCATCCAGTCCAGTCTTGGTTGATGCGGGATATTAAATACCGGTCGCTGATCGAGCGGGCCGGGTTTATATTTGAACTGGTATGCATTCCATTCCTTGCCATCGTTAGAGCCCTCGATCTGCAGCTCGTGACGTTCTGTCTGCATGGTCGGGAATACATGGAAATCATGACCGATACCCCATGACCTCACCACGACAGTTGCCTGTCTGATGGCAGCGGGAAATGTCAGATCCGGTATATACCGGAGAAATACCGTGATGCTGCTGGTCAGTATCAGGAAGGCAAAAACCGGCAGGATATAGACTCTTTTCTGTATGCCTGAGACTTTCTCTGAGCCTGGGCTGTAATCAGCTGGTATACCGATCTCGCCAGGTAACAGCCTGTCAGGCAGGATTTTTCTTAGCAGGCGGTCATCCAGCAAGAACAGGCAGAGGGCGATAGTGAGCAGGTTAATCCAGTTATGGTTACTGCTGGCGATGATCAATAACTGCATGCTGATGGTAATGAGTGCTGCGGTTATTCTGAACCTGCGTGGCAGAAAGATAAAAAAAGGCACGATCAGTTCTGTGAAGAATGTAAACAGCACACCGGCCTGTAGCAGCCAGTCGGGCAGTTGATGGAAGTACCATGCCCCTGCATGCGGCAACGGCTGTGTTTCAAAATAATAATTGAGCGTTGTCAGGTCGGCCCATACCGGGTCTCCGCTGGCAATCTTTGAAACACCCGACATGAACCTCAGGCGAAACAGTAACCAGTGATATAAAAATATCACCAGCTGGCTCGGCCCTGAGGCCAGAAATATCGCCAGGAAACCGGCTTCCAGCAATAGCGTGTCCCACTGGAAAGTCATAAACATCTGTCCGGCGTGAAACAGGGACAGGTAACAGATGAACAACAGTATCAGCATCGTTGTTCGCCGGTACCCGATAAAGAGCAATACTGAAAACAGGCAGCCGGCATAGGCAACGAGCTGCAGAGCCAGGTTACCTGAATTGATCCAGAACACTGTGGGCAGGTACAAAAATGCCTGGTAACCACGTTGTTGATAAGCCAGTGTCAGGTATTCTTCGAAAGGCAGGATGCCGTTGGGGCCGGCCAGCCCGGGAATCTGTACCGCGATGGATAAAAAGGCGGCAAAATAGATTAACGCTAATGCCTTGAGAAATAACCAGCTAGCTATCCGAAAGTCTTCAGCTAGCGCAAGCGGTCTGGAAAATAATGATTTATTCATCTTGAGCGGCTCACCGGTTCATGTGTTTCTTGGTCTTGCTGGTCGCCTGTGCTGTCAGTGGATCATCCGGCCAGTAATGTTTTTTATATTTACCACGTAGCTCTTTTTTTACTTCATGATACGCCGTTTTCCAGAAGCTTTTCAGATCCTGGGTGACCTGCATCGGACGGTGTGCCGGCGATAAAAGATGCAGCATCAATCTACAATGCCCTGCCAGCAGAGTCGGTGTTTGCTGCAGGCCGAACACTTCCTGCAATCTGACTGCCAGTACCGGTGATTCGGGATCGGCGTAATCGATACTGATCGCTGAACCACTGGGTACGGTGATCTTTTCAGGTGCCAGGCGCTCTATGATCTGCAGCTGTTCCCAACTGAGCATGTTGTGCAGCAGTTTATACAGGTCGAGTTTATAACACTGCTTGAAACTGTTCTCATCACCCAGGTAAGGCAGCAACCAGTCTGACAGGGACGAGAGCAGGGCGGATTCTGAAAAGTCGGGTAAGCTATCGCCGTTGAACTGTTTCTTCAGATCGTCATTGTTTTCGATATTCTGGTTGATGAAGTTGACACGCTGAACTAATCCAGTGGCCTGTTCAGTCCAGTTGAAGACATGTAATCCCGTGTTTTTGATCGCATCTAGCAGGCATTGCTGTACGGCTTCTTTATCGCCCGTGGCAACAGTATCCTCCTGCAGGGTCAGTTTACCTAGTCTCACTATCCGTTTTACTTCGACACGTTGCAGTGTTTCATTCCATGTGGTCTGTTCCGTTTTCTGGAAGTCATGCGAGAAATTGTCCTGTAACTGCTGCGCTGTTATCTCGGCGGCAAGATAGATGGTTGATTCGCGTTGTTTAGCATCGAGATTAGCGATGACCAGGTATTCGTAGAGATGGTGTTGCAGGTAGGCTGGAATGCTGGCACCTTTGCCATTGCTCAACAGGTAACGTACACCGTTGCTATTGCGCTGTCTGGCTATCCTGTCAGGATATGCATATGCCAGTAATACGCCGGTCAGTTCTTCGTTTACATTTTTTACGGCTGCAGAATCCTTCACAGTGTTGTTGTGATTCTTACGATTGAGTCGTTTATAAAAATCATCAGCGCTTTGTATGATGCGCTTGCACTGTGCTGAATCTATACCACGCTGCTGCTTTTTTCTGGCGGTGTAAAAAGCATGCAGTACCGAAATCCTGTCATGAATGTCATAGCTTTTTTCTGTTCCAGCGAGGTAGAAATCTCTTTCAGTCAGGATGGCGGCGATAAGACAGCCGTGATAGGCCTGCCCGAGTGCAGCTGACTTCAGCATCATGTGTGCAAGCCTCGGGTGCGTACCAAGTTCGAGCATGTTGCGGCCATGCCCGCTGATCCTGCTCTCAGTGTCGAGTGCATCGAGCTGCTGCAACAGTGTTTTCGCCTGATCCGTGGCATTGGCGGGTGGAATGTCCAGCCACGACAGTTCATCAGGCTGTGAGACGCCCCAGTTAGACAGCTCTAAAACGAGTGAGGACAGGTCGCTATGCAGGATTTCGGCTAATGAGTGCCTGGCGAGACGTTGCTGTTGCCGGGAACTCCATAGTCGGTAACAGGTACCTGCCGACAGTCGTCCTGCTCGGCCGCTGCGCTGATCTGCCGAATCCTGTGAAATGGCGCGCGTCGTCAGTCGGTTCATCGCCGAAGACGGGTCATATTCGAGGATGCGTTCCAGGCCTGAGTCGATGACGCAGTCGATACCCTCGATGGTCAGGCTGGTTTCTGCGATATTGGTCGCCAGTACGATCTTCCTGGTATCAGGCGGAGGCGGGCTGATCGCACGGTCCTGTTGCTGCTTGTTCAAGCTGCCATGAAGTGGTGCTACCAGGATGTTACCTATCGATGCATCTTCGAGGTAGTGTGAGATGCTGCCGGCAAGCTGATTGATCTCTTTTACGCCAGGCAGGAAGATCAGGCAGTTGCCGTGTTGTTCGTGTATCACACGTTTTACCGTATTGAGTACATTCTTGCCCAGGGACTGGCGGTCATTTGGCATGATCGGTGATTCTGAGTAACTGATAGCGACGGGATAGCAGCGTCCTTCACTCTGGATCACCGGTGCGTCATCGAGTAAGACAGAGATGGCATTACTGTTGAGTGTGGCGGACATGACCAGTAACTTCAGGTCATGACGTATGATCTGCTGGCTCTGCAGGCATAAGGCCAGTGACAGATCAGCGTGCAGACTACGCTCATGGAATTCGTCAAAGATCACCAGGGTGGCAGAGCCCAGTTCCGGGTCAGCCTGTAACCTCCGCGTCAGGATGCCTTCGGTTACCACCAGTATCCTGGTCTGTTTACTAAAACAGCTGTCCTGACGGATCTGGTAACCGACAGTTTCACCGACTTGCTCATCTAATAGATAGGCCATGCGCGCTGCGGCGTTACGCGCAGCCAGCCGTCTCGGTTCAAGCATGATTATCTGCTTATCACCCAACCAGGGCTGGTCGAGCAGGGCAATGGGGACAGCCGTGGTTTTACCTGCACCGGGTGGAGCCTGAAGTACGAGCCGACTGTTGCGACTCAAGGTCTCCTTGATCTCAGGTAATACATCATCGATCGGTAGCTTTGGCATATCAATCACAGGAATTAATTATCTGAATAGAGAACCGGTATTTCACTATGGCATGTCATAGCGACACGATAATCTGCTGATAACATTATTGCCTGGCAGCCTGATGTATCACCGCTACGCGGTATTGCAGGATTTTCATGCGTTCAATTATATTCCATAGTTACCGGGTTATGCGCAACATATTAGGATAGTCACGTTTCAGTCTATTAATAGAACAGTTTATTGCTGTACGTCAAAGAATACTCTGGATGCATGTAACCCTTTCTTATAGTATGGGTGTTGATATCAAACGAATAGAGGTGAATGTCATGCAACCTGTCATAACTGTTGAGTTCACAGCAAAGGCTGGTGATCAGTCTTTCAAGGAAGAGAACGTCACTTTTCATAACCCCGAAGAACTTTTTGCTTTCGTTGCGCCGAACGGTGGCTGCGATGCTATCCCGAATGAAGTTTCTGAAATCCAGATGGTATTCCTGCCGCCACAGCACCCCAATACACAGAATCCGGTAGCCGATAAACGGGTGACACTGGAACTGGGTATGGTGTTCCTGACCGGACCGCTTGCGGCTATCGTGCAGACGGCTGAACAGCTGATCGATAAAGCCGGGCGTGGTGAATTGAGTGAATCTTTCCTCAAGGTCATCGGTGTGGATATCTGAAATAGAGATCATGCACAATTCACGCCTGCGCTTCGTGTTGGACAACCCGTGGCTATTCTTCAGGCGGGTAGTGACAGGATTTAGCGCTAACCAGGGGTTTCTGCTTTCAGGTGCCGTTGCGTATTACACCTTGCTGACTATCGTACCGATGTTTGCGCTCATCATCACTGGTCTGTCGCAGATACAGGAAACACAGCCACTGCTCGAGTCGCTGAGAGAATACCTGCTATTGATCGCACCAAACCAGGCAGATGCGCTGATCAGCCAGATCAGTGCTTTTCAGCAGAACTGGAAAACGGTCGGCCTTATGGGTATTCTGCTGTTGCTGTTTTTCAGTTCGTTTGCTTTCACTTCGCTGGAAAACGCGATGTCGGTGATTTTCTTTCACCGTGTTGCTATTCACCGGCGGCACTTCTTGATCTCTGCCATCATCCCATATTGCTATATCCTGCTGCTTGCAGTCGGTATGCTACTGGTCAGTATGGTCAGTGGCAGCCTGCATTCTCTCGATAGTCGCTCGGTCACGGTGATGGGGCAGCACTGGTCGCTAGGCGGCATCGAAACCGCACTTATCTACATGCTGGGAATCATCGGGGAAATACTGTTGCTGACCTCGATCTACCTGGTTATGCCGGTCGGTAAACTGTCATTACGGCACGCGCTGATAGGCGGTATTACCGCTGCTTTCCTGTGGGAGATCACGCGGCATATCCTGGTCTGGTATTTCTCGACCCTGTCGCTGGTCAACGTGGTCTATGGTGCATTTGCCACCGTCATCATCATCCTGTTAAGCCTTGAGGCAGCGGCGATCATCTTGCTGCTCGGTGCACAGGTCATCGCCGAATATGAGCGTATCGGCAGTTCATCGACGATGACACACGGTTTACAGACCTGATAAAATAGCCAGAAGTTTTTCACCAGGCGCAAGGTATGGATACGCTCAACATCTCGCAATTAATCGAACAAGCCACATGGCACCACGCCTTACTGCCAGTTCTGCTCATCCTGTTGCTGGTTCTGCTCGTCGTCAAACGGAAAAAACTGGTGCTTGGCTGGTTGAATCTTAAGACACGCCGGCGACTCAACCGCCTGGGTTATGCACAGTTGTCAAAGCTTCACTGCCCGGATGGTCTCGGCTATCATTTCGTTATCGAGCGGCTTATCCTGCGCCATGATGGCATTAGCGTGCTGATGTTCCTGAGCTATCCGGGAAAGATTTTCTGCGCAGATGATATCGATGACTGGACCCAGATGCTCGGCATGAAAAGTTATCGTTTCAAGAATCCATTTTATGAACTCGAATGTCAGGTCAAGTCTGTCTCGGCATGCATACCCGAGGTACCGGTAAATGGCTACCTGTTTTTCGATCACCAGGCGTCATTTCCTAAAGGTCATCCGGTTCGTGTTATCAATCTGAATGAGATACCAAAAACACTGGAACGGGATAAGCAGCTGAAGGTTAATGCGCAGGTAAAATCAGCCTGGGATAAACTCAAGGAAATGCCCCGAGGATAGCTCCGTGTGGTTCTTATCACTCAACCTGGTGTGGGCTTTTGAGGTCGGTGTGTATGACTATTTGGTGAAATAGACACCAGGGATCCAGCTCTTTTTGACCTTACTGGTCTTCTCCAGGTTGACTTCATCCTCATCGATAAAGGTGAACATGTTCCAGCCGATCCGAATGATATCTTTATGATGCAGCTGTTGGCTGCTAACCTTTTTTTCGTTGATGAAAGAGCCGTTGGTGCTGCCCAGATCCTCGAGAAAATAGTGGGTTTCTCCGTGATCTCCAGTTTTACTGATGATCTGCGCATGAGCATTACTGACGGCAAGATCATCGATCTGTACCTGGTTATTAGAAGTACGGCCAAATTTTAACTCAGCTTTTTTTATATCGAAACGGTTGGCAACGACGCCATCGACCGTCTGTATGATTGTCGCCATGTTGGTTTCTCCCTGGAGATTTCTTCATGTTTCATCAATATTTTTCCTGATTATAGGTATATATTTATCCGATATTTGAAAACTCGGTGATTTTAGTTGAAACCATGGACTTCGTGAGCGTTGAGATATGGTTGTTCAGTGCGAGCCACTGAGAAGTGACTGGACAAAGGGAGAGAGTAACACCCGGGCAGGGTCGTGGACATTTATTGCGGGTAGCGTAAAAGTACTGCCCGTAATCGGCAGTTAGCTTCCTCTATACAGATAACCTGTTGTATTCAGCTTACACTGAGATATACAGCCGCTAATAGCATAACAAAAGCAAATACCTGGATACCGATACGAGCGAACATCAGTTGTTCACTATGTTTATCATCATAGGAGCCACCTACCGCCATTGAACCGAGCCCCCATGCCAGCGTGATAACGGTTGCTACCAATGCTAAGACAACTGTTAAAGTTAGTAATGACATGACACACCTCCTGTTTCCATTGTATTCGGCAGTCGGTTGATATTATTGATTCAGATCAATAGATAATTAGAAAACGAAAGCTTTAAGCGGTTGTCGATTCTGATAATGGATTCCCTATATGGGCAGTTATCTGTAAACTTTAGCTTTTATCTTTTATCGGAGCAGTAGCGAAATGGGCAGAGCCTATCAAAACCGCAAAGAGTCGATGGCCAAGACATCGGACGCAAAAGCCAAGGTCTACAGTAAATATGGCCGTGTTATCTATGTCTGCGCGAAAGAGGGTGGTTCCGACCCGGATGGAAACCTGGCTCTACGTGGCCTGATCGAGAGAGCCAAAAAAGACCAGGTGCCCAGCCATGTCATCGAGAAGGCGATAAAGAAAGCCGAAGGCGGTGGTGGCGAGGACTTCTCGGTTGCCCGCTATGAAGGTTTTGGCCCGGGTGGCTGCATGGTGATCGTCGATTGCCTGACCGATAATCCGAATCGTACCTTTGGTGATGTGCGCCAGTGTTTCACCAAAACCAAATGCAAGATCGGCACCGAAGGTACGGTCAGCCATATGTTTGATCACTCCTGTATCTTCGTTTTCCCTGGTGATGACGAAGAGGCGGCGCTGGAAGCGCTGTTGATGGCAGATGTCGATGTTTCTGATATCGAGAGCGATGACGGTAAGATTACCGTGTTTGCGCCGAACACCGATTACTTTAAGGCCCGCCAGGCATTGACCGAAGCATTTGATGGCATCGATTTCGAGGTCGATGAGATACAGTTCCTGCCGAAAGGTAATACGCCGATATCGGGTGATGATGTCGAGATGTTCGAAAAGTTTTTAGATATGCTCAATGACCTGGATGATGTACAGAACGTATATCATGATGCCGAGGTTTGACTAGCAGTTAACACCAGCCCATGCTGGTGTCACACTGTGAGAAGTGTTCCAGGACTCTCTCCGGGTAACCGGTAAATACTCCGTCGACACCAATGTTCTGCATCCTGACCAGGTCTTCGGGGTGGTCTACAGCGTAGACGTAAACCCTCATGCCTCTCTCGTGTGCATCGTCTACAAAACGTTGATCGACAAATGCCAGGGAAGGGTGCACTGAGAAAGCCCCGAGGTCTTCAGCGAATTTAGCATCATCGACAGGGATTCCTTTCACCAGCGCGCCGATTTTGATGTTCCAGTCCAATCGTTTCACTTCGAGCAGTTCACGGTGATGGAATGAAGACACTAAAAATCTGTTTATGTCCCAGCCATCATCGACGAGTTGAGCAATCAATCTAGCAACCGGGGCAGCGGTATCTGTGCCCTTGAGCTCTATATTGAGACAGGCTTTCGAATTGATCTCTGCGCAGACTTCTTCCAGGGTAGGGATCTTCTGCCCCTGGCCTGCATCGAGCGAGCGCAGATAGTCGAAAGATTGTTCGCACAGATACCCGCTACCATCCGTGGTCCTCTCGAGGCGCTCATCATGAAATACGACGAGATGGCCGTCGACATAATAGACATCGATTTCCATGCAGGGGGCGCCTATCTCTATCGCTTTTCGGATGGACGACAGAGTGTTTTCAGGGGCATGTGCCATCGCACCGCGGTGCCCTATACATAACAAATATGGTTTTTGCATATCGGGATGTTATCTCTCAATCGT
>CBDUKK010000045.1:0-8993 GCA_965367795.1 uncultured Gammaproteobacteria bacterium | reverse complement strand
TACAACCCCCTTTTCCTGTTCAAATAGTCGAATTAGTGGTTAAACTGCGTTTTTTGTAATTTAAAATTTATATCTTTTACTCATCATCATGGTAAGTTATGTCAGCTAAGGCGTTGTTTTCTGTTCCGGGTTCGATATTTTTTTCCAGGATATGCGTCAATCAAATGGTTGAATAAAGATAGCCGAAATACAAGGTGAGGCATCCGTAATATGGCTGGATTGCCTGCTTGAGCTGATCAATAGAGTATTTATAATTCATTCGCTATGAAAGATGACAAAACACTACAGGCATCACAGGCTGAGCAAGATGTGCTTCGCGTCTTGCAGGCTGAGCAGGATGCCGAACAGGCCGTGCAGGGCTGTGAAAATGAAGCCCGGCAAGTCATAAGTGATGCTCATCTCATGGCGCAAAAAATTAACCTGCGCATTGACCAGCGAATAAGTGATATGGAGATGCGTCACAGCCATAAGCTGAACATGCTGATCAGGGAGATAGAGAAGCAAAGCGCCGCTACACTCGATAGCGATTCAGCGAGGGCATATGATGAGAACGATATACGCAGAATCATCGATAACATGGCGATGGAATTATGTATGGGAACAGTGCTGGCAGATGATGCAACGGATAGTGAAAAATGACAGGCCTGTCTGGATTTGCTTATGCGCAGGCCAGGTTGCAATCTCGGTATGGTGAACGCGTCGATGAGCATGTCTGGCTGCGCTTGCATAATATTACTGATCTGAGCAGTTACCTGCAGAGTGCCCAGCAGACAGCATTACGTCCCTGGGTACTCGGCATTGATCCTGCTCATGATAGCCATGCCATCGAACTGGCGCTCAGACAAAAGTTTCGACAGCATGTCGATGAAGTCGCTGGCTGGATGCCGGTCGATTTGCGCTTGTCAATGCACTGGATCAAGCGGCTTGTGGATCTGCCTGCGCTGCAACACCTGCTTTCAGGCAATACAGCGAAGGACTGGATGAGACTTGACCCGGCGATAAATCAATTTGTCGCCGATGATCTAAACCAACGATTGTCTGCACTGAGTACGGCCGGATGTGGCATGCTGCTGAAAGCCTGGCAGCGGGGAGAGCCGATATCAGAAGGCTGGCTGGCACAGTGGAAGAAGCTGCTGCCTCGATCGTCGGCATTCGATGATGGCCTGCAACGTATGGAAAAGTCACTGCTTCAGCAACTGCACTTACAGTCGGGACAGCCGGGCGCTGGTAAAGAATACGCGGCAGTGACGGTAGACTATGAGCAGATAACAGATGATCTTCGCCTCATCTTTCGTCGTTATGCCTTTCAGCCTGCTGCTGTTTGCGCATACCTGGCAATCATCGCGCTAGATATACACCACCTGAGAAGTGATCTCATGCAGCGCCTGTTCTTTCAGGACGCTGAAACACTCGCCGAAGAGGCGCAGGCATGAGCATACGTACGTGTCATACCACCTGGTTTGAGCTCATGGTCACACACGAAGAGCTTGCCGATACGCTTGAGGCGCTGGCGAGTACCGGCAGCATAGAACTGGAACTGCATGATGTCACACGTGTGCACATCGATATGCAGGACCTGCAGTTACGCCTGCAGGAATATTCCCGGCTTCGGCGATACTATCGATCATGGTGGCCGCAACCCGATACCGGCATGAGCCCCTTCAGCGGCAGTCCGGCAGATATCCTGGATAAGGCCTTAGGCTGTATCAATGACTGGGAACGACATGTCCGACCGCAAAAACATCGACTCGATATCGTCGATAACAGGCTGGCCAATCTGCAGCTGTTACAGACTCTGCTGCACTGTGAGGATAGCGCCGAGCTGGACTTCGAGCTGCTTTCCGCGAAGCATCGCAGCGTATCTGTCCGTTTGTATCTGCAGTCAGATAGTGACCGTATCGAAGTAATACCGGGTACCGTGCTATGGCGAGAGTATTGTGCACCCAGCAATCAGTTTCTGTTGCTGCTCGGTACGTTAGAAGATCTCGATTCGCTCTCACAGGAGCTGATCCATAAGAAATATACACTCTTACAGTTGCCCGCCTTGCCGGCGAACAGGGAAGATGCTTTGCGAATGGTCACTGCCAGGCAGGCACAGTTCAGCGCTTACCGGCAGCACCTGCAAACAGAGATGGACGTGCTCGCTAAAAAGTTTCACCTGGCGCAGGCACTGGGTGAAATCCATAAGATGGAATGGTTTCTGCAGAGCCTTCCCGCCTTACCGGCATCAAAAAATTTCGCCTGGATCACTGGCTGGACCAGCGATAGTAACGGTAAGAGTTTAAATCGGGCGCTGTCATTGCAAGGTTCTCGAACCATCCTGCATTTCCCTGAGGGACCGGATAATGTATCACCGCCACTGGTGATGCAGAATCCCTGGTGGGCGAAACCATTCGAGATATTCGCCAGCATGCTGGGGACACCGGGTGCGAATGAAGTAGATCCGAGCCGTGTCCTGGCCATCATGGTGCCTTTGCTGTTCGGCTACATGTTCGGTGATGTCGGTCAGGGTTTTGTGCTGATGATGTGTGGCCTGTTATTGCATAAACGCTGGCCATTACTGCGTATCCTTATCGCAAACGGCGCGTCCGCGATGTTGTTTGGCTTCGTATTTGGCAGTATGTTTGGCCGGGAAGATCTCATACCTGCGCTCTGGCTTCATCCGATCACGCAGCCACTGCCGGTGCTTGCTGTACCGCTCGCTGCCGGCCTGTTGATCGTCCTTCTTGGCCTGGTGTTTTCATCACTCGAGTCGGGCTGGCGAGGTGAGTGGCGGCGATGGCTGCAGGTCGAGCTGCCGGTCATCGTACTCTATCTCGCGGTCATCGCACTTTTTTTCATGCCGCAACAGGCTGTCATTGCCGTCGCCTGCGCCCTGACCTGGTATATCACCGGTAATTTTATATTGGCCGGGGGCAGGGTGCTGCCGGTTCTTGCTGCCATCGGTTCACTGCTTGAAATCATGATGCAGCTGATTCTCAATACCCTGTCTTTCGTCCGTGTCGGGGCATTCGCATTAGCGCATGCAGGCCTGTCGATGGCATTTAATATCATGGCGGACAGTGCGAGTTCGATCTTTATCGCATTGCTGCTGATACTGCTGGGTAATGTTATCGTACTCGTACTTGAAGGCCTGGTCGTCAGCATACAGACAACACGCCTGATACTGTTTGAATTTTTTATCCGCTTCCTGCAGGCTAACGGACGTGTGTTCAAGCCATTGCGCGGGCCGGTTAAAATTGGGCCAGTTAAAGAAGCCATGAATAACTGAAGCTGAAGAAATTATTCACTGTTAAGAGGAATGAATATGAAAATTATAAACGCCAGACTCGCTATCTGGCTTGCCAGTGCTGCTTTTATGAGCATCATCGCTACGCTGTTATTCTGGTGGTCACCAGCGATTGCAGCGGAAGCGGCAGATAGTCGCAGTGCTGTTCCAGTGGGGGCGATGCAGTGGGGGTTTTTAGCTGCAGCGCTATCTACCGGGCTGTCGTCACTGGGTGCCGGTTACGCAGTTGCGCATGTCGGTAGTGCGGCGATAGGCGCGCTGGCTGAAAAACCAGAGCTACTCGGCCGTGCGCTGATCGTGATCGGACTGGCGGAAGGTATCGCGATCTACGGTCTGATCATTTCTATCCTGATCCTGAATGTGATCCTCTAGCTTAAAGCGATCCTGTATGTCTGTTACCGTATTTATCGGCGATGAACTGAGTGCTGCCGGCTATCGGCTGTGTGGTGTTGATACACAGATAGCCGATAGCAGCAATGTGCTAGCACTCGTCGAGCAGGCCTGCGAGTATGCCTCATTGCTGCTGCTAAGCAGCAGCGTGGCACAAACCCTCGAACAGGCGCAGCTCGATGCATTAATGGAGAAGCTATCGCCGCCAGTGCTCATCGTCCCGGCCGTCGGAAGCCAGTCGCTGATGCCGGATATTGCTGGCAGGATACACAAACAACTGGGGATGCTGGAATGAAGACGCCGATGCGTGATGATTCAGATACGGACACACTCGAGTACCTGCTCGGCGTCGTCACTGCTAATCGAGAACAGCGTTGTGCTGAAATCCTGGATGCGGCACACTCCCAGTCGAACGAGGTTGTCAAACAGGCGCATTCTCAGGTGCAGGCCCGCATGCACCATCACGTCCTTGAGCTGCGTGAAAAATATCGGCAACGGGTAACCGCCGCCTATGCTCGATTTAACACGTTGATCCGACAGCAGAACCAGCTTGCAGACAGGGCGTTGCTGGATAGCGCACTGCCGTTGCTGGAGCAGTCGTTAATGTCGCTGTGGCAAGACCCGCAGTTAAGGCAGCAATGGTTAGACGGCGCGATCGAGAAAGCATCATTCGCCTTGCTGAGTGATGACTGGCGCATCGAGACTCCGACCGGTTTAAGTGCCGAGGAGCGAGAGCACCTCAAACACCAGGCGGTAACCGTGCATAGTAAAACAGCCGCACTGACAGTGAATGACAAAATTAAAGCCGGTGTCCGTATCATCGCAGATGGCACCGTGGTCGATGCGACGCTCGATGGTCTGCTGCAACAGAGAACCGTGATAGAGGCCATGTTAATTTCACGGATCAAATATGATAACACTCGGGGAAACTCCGGCGATGCCTGATATGAGAAACGCTACAGCCAGGCCAGACGCCGTCATCAACTGGATCAGTGGTCCGGTGCTGCGTGCGACTACCGAGAAATCGTTTCATCTGAGTGAAGCGGTCAGGGTAGGTCGCCTGCAATTGCTGGGTGAAGTGATCCGTATCGATGGTAATGAAGCGGTTATCCAGGTCTATGAAGATACCACCGGGCTGAAACCTGGTGACCCGGTGATGACCACCGGATCCGAGCTTTCGGTAAAACTGGGACCAGGTCTGCTGGGTAATATATATGATGGTCTGCTTCGCCCGTTAGATCGAAATCATAAGTTTGTCAGGCCAGGAATCCGGCAGGCAGTCAATGGCAGAAAGTTTACTTTTAAACCGCTGATCAAAGTGGGTGACGAAGCAAGGCGCGGTATCGTCTTCGGTTCCGTGCATCGTGATGACGCACGCGTGCAGCGTTGCCTGACGCCACCCGACTGCGATGGCAGGGTGGTGTCGATAAAGCCGGAAGGTGATTACAGCGAGGATGAGATCGTCTGTGTCCTCGACTGTCATGGCAGTGTGCGTGAACTGGCCATGAGCCACTTCTGGCCGATAAGGCAACCGCGGCCGGTGAAGTCGCGGGTACCGATCAAGGGGCCGTTGTTTACCGGGCAGCGCATCCTCGATAGCCTGTTTCCGATCGGCTGCGGCAGCCGCGCAGCGATGCCGGGCGGTTTTGGCACCGGTAAAACGGTGTTACAGGAAACGCTGGCCAAATGGTGCGACGCGGATGTCATCATCTATGTCGGCTGTGGTGAGCGGGGCAATGAGATGGCCGGGGTACTTCACGAATTTCCGTCACTGGAAGACCCGCGTACCGGCCGGCCGCTGATGGAACGCACGGTGATTATCGCGAATACCTCGAATATGCCTGTGGCGGCGCGTGAAGCCAGTATCTATACCGCAGTGACCGTCGGCGAATATTTCCGTGACCAGGGACTGCGGGTGGCACTGATGGCTGACTCTACCAGTCGCTGGGCTGAAGCCCTTCGGGAGATCTCGGGACGCCTTGGCGAATTGCCGGGTGAGGCTGGTTACCCGGCCTATTTAGGGAGTCGGCAGGCAGATTTTTATGAGCGTGCGTCACATGTCTACACGCAGGCCGACATGGTCGGGTCGCTGACCATCATCGGCGCAGTCAGTCCGCCATCTGCGGATTTTTCAGAACCGGTCACCACCAATACCAAGCGTTATGTGCGTTGTTTCTGGGGGCTTGATGCGGCGCTTGCACAGGCACGTTTCTATCCCGCGATTCACCCCCTGCAGTCGTATTCACGCGATGTCGATGTACTGAAACACTTCTGGAGTCAGAATGGCCACCCGAGCTGGGACAGCCAGCGTCAGCGTTTTCTGGCACTGCTGGAAGACCAGGCCAGGCTGGAACGCATGGCCCGCATCATCGGCAAAGATGCGTTGCCGCCGGGCCAGCAGCATGTTCTTATGTGTGCTGAATTGATCAGTGAGTCTTTCCTTCGCCAGTCAGCCTTTTCCGAAGTCGACCGCTACTGTTCTGCCGAACGTCAGAGTGTCATGATGAAGACCATCACCCGATTTATAGAATCCTCTAAAACAGCGGTTGATGCAGGCATCAGCACTGAAACCATCAGTAACCTGCCGATCATGCGACGCTTGATGCGTATGGGCGAGGAGATCGGTGAAGCTGACCTGGATAAATTCGATGATCTGCATGTCGAACTTGATACCGCATTTGCCATGCTGATGCAGGATATAGACCGGGAGGCAGTCGCGGATGAAAGCTGACGTCTACGCGAAAGGTGTAGCGACCAGGCTGGAGGGTCCGTTGCTGTTTCTCAAACGCACGGTCAATGTTGGCCTCAACGAAGCGGTCGAAGTCGAAGATGGTAAAGGTAATGTCCGGCTGGGCCGAGTCTCTACCATCGATGAAGACAGCATGGTCATCGAAGTACTGGAGTCCACCGCTGGGCTTGGGCTCGAGGACACGCGGGTGCGCTTTCTCGGTGAGCCACTGACCTTTTCTGTCGGCCCGGAGATACTCGGGCGCATATTCGATGGTGTCGGCAGGGTGATCGATGATGGCCCGCCGGTACCGGCAGAACGGTCGCTTCACATCGAAGGCTTGCCGATCAATCCCGCGGCCAGGGAAAGCCCGACGGATTTTATCGAAACCGGCATCTCATCGATCGACATCATGAACAGCCTGGTCCGTGGCCAGAAGCTGCCAATATTCTCGGGCGCCGGGCTTCCCCATGATCAGCTCGCGATCCAGATCGCGCAACAGGCACATCTTCGTAAGCTGGCCGCTGATGATGAAGAAGCGGAATTTGCCATGGTGTTCGTCGCTATCGGTGTACCCTATGATTCGGCTGAACAGTTCAGGTCGGCCATGGAAGCCAGCGGCGCGCTCGAACACACGGTGCTGTTTCTCAACCTTGCGTCCGACTCGAGTACACAGCGTCTGCTGTGTCCGCGTTATGCCCTGACGGCGGCTGAATACCTGGCCTTCGAGCTGGGAAAACATGTGCTGGTGTTGATGACCGATATGACCAATTACTGCGAGGCGCTTCGTGAAGTCTCCGCCAGCCACGGTGAAGTCCCCAGCCGTAAAGGTTTTCCCGGTTACATGTATTCAGATCTTGCGACCCTGTATGAACGTGCGGGCAGTATCAGGGGGGTGTCGGGTTCGCTGACGCAAATCCCTATCCTCTCCATGCCATCGGATGATATCACGCACCCGATACCCGACCTGACAGGGTATATCACCGAAGGGCAGATCGTACTCGACCGTGAGCTGGACCGTGCCGGCATCTATCCGCCGGTAAAAGTATTACCTTGCCTCTCGCGTCTGATGAAAGATGGAACAGGTAAAGGTTTTACCCATGAGGACCATCCAGACCAGGCTAACCAGTTATATGCTGCCTATGCCCGTGCCGTTCATGTCAGGGTGCTGGCAAGTGTCGTCGGTCGCGAGGGGCTGACCAGTAACGACCAGCTGTTCCTGGATTTTGGCGATCGCTTTGAAAATGAATTTGTCCACCAGTCGAATCAACGCACCCTGGAAGAGGGCATGGAACTCGGCTGGCGCCTGCTGAGCATGTTGCCGGTAAGTGAGCTGTTCCGTTTGAACGACCGGCAGATCGAGCAGTACATCACCGCTGGTGAGGAAATCCGGTGAGCGGGATGAGCAAGACGCCGACGCGTTCGGCGTTACTGGCGATGCAGGATGAGCAGAAGGTCGTCAACGAGGCCTACACGTTTCTTGATGAAAAACGCCTGTTGCTGGCAGCCGAACTGCTGCGGCAACTGGCGCGCTACCAGTCATTACAAAAGGCGCTCGACGTTTTACATGGCCAGGCCAGCGGTGCCATGCGCTCAGCCGTCATGCACCACGGCCTCGATGGTCTGCAGGTCTACCCGGCGGCGAATACTGATGGCAATGTATTCAAACAGATAAGACGTAATTTCATGGGGGTTACCCTGGTGGAAATCGAAGCCTCTGTACTGGCTGGCGAAGCTGCAGTTACCGAGGATGTGCGGGCAAAAGCAAGCAACCCTTCCGGCTTGGTTGAACACTGTCGCCAGCTTTTTCAGGAGATCCTCGTGCAGAGTGCTGTCGCTGCGGGTGTCTCAGGTAACCTGTATCGCCTGCTGCGTGAGTACCGTTTGACCGAACGCCGCTCGCGAGCGCTGGAAAATGTTATCCTGCCCGAGATAAAGCAGAGCTTACGCGAGATGTCATTACACCTTGAAGAGCTGGATCTCGAAGACGCTATCCGTGTTCATCTGCAATCAGGTGAGCGGCGATAATCCTGTTTCTCAGGCAGCATCATCATTGATCAGAGCCAGGTGTTGATTCACTCGTTTCTTGATGTCGGCAGTTTTTTATCTGTGCGCTATTTCACCTGTCTGCATGGCATATATGGCAGTCATCTATGTCACTGCGTCATGCTTTCACGACATTAACTGTCATGCATGTTACTCAATCATAATCTACTGATATTCTTAATGAATATTGTAAACAGTGCCTTAACAGTGACTCTGGTTTTTGGCATGTTATATGCATTAGATAATTAATCGGTGCCATGTAGTAGCCGAAAAAAATAACTAACGTCGTGTTCACTAGAAGTTACTTCAAGGACTGTTCCCGGCAAAAAATGAAATAAAAATCTTAGGAGGATGGGCATGTTTACAGGTCTACTGAAACGGTTCTTGAAAAAAACAGCCTTTATGGCTATGTGTACCGGTTTTATGCTGGTGATCACAACTGGCACAGTTCAGGCAGCTGCCAGTTGTATTATTAGTACTAATCCCGCCAGCGCGACAATTGATGAAGGGCAGTCGGTTGACTTTACAGGCTCAGTTAGC
>CBDUKK010000044.1:0-9008 GCA_965367795.1 uncultured Gammaproteobacteria bacterium | reverse complement strand
CAACTCGATCACTCTTGCCTTTTTTTCAGGCTTGTTCATATTCTGGTGCAGGGTCAGCACTTCTTCGATCTGCTGTCCGATGGTGAACACCGGGTTCAATGATGTCATCGGTTCCTGGAAGATCATCGATATATTCTTGCCACGGACATCTTTTATCTCATCGTCACTCAGCTCCAGCAGGTTATTATTCTGAAACTGGATCTGCGCATCAGAGTAGACCGTGTTCTTTTCATCATGTAAGCGCAGCAACGATAAGGCAGTGACCGACTTGCCTGAACCGGATTCACCTACGATGGCAAGATTCTCGCCTGAATATATATCAAAGCTGATATCGTCGATAATCTTTATCAGACCATTCTGCGTATTGAACGATACACTCAAATCTTTGACGCTAAGCAAAGTCTTTTCATTATTCACGATTTAGTACTCACTGCTTTCGAGTATCCAGGGCTTCACGTAACGCCTCGCCGATAAATATCAACAGCATCAATGTGCCGACCAGAACGACGAAGGCACTCAAAGACAGCCACCACGCTTCGATGTTCTCTTTACCCTGTGCTAACAGCTCACCCAGGCTAGGGGTTGTAGGTGGCACACCCAGACCAAGAAAGTCCAGACTGGTCAATGCCAGGATTGCACCACTGATCCTGAATGGTAAAAAAGTGATCACCGGCGTCAGACTGTTCGGTAACAGGTGCCGAGTGATGATAGTGAAGTTGCTCGAACCCATCGCCCTTGCTGCACGAACATAATCCAGATTTCTTCCACGTAAAAATTCAGCGCGTACATAATCAGACAGCCCCATCCAGCCAAATAATGACAACAGGATAATCAACAACCAGATGCTGGGCTGAAAGATCGAGGCAAAGATGATCAGCAGGTACAGCTCAGGCATCGAAGACCAGACTTCGATAATGCGCTGCATGATGAGGTCAGTCTTGCCGGAAAAATACCCCTGTATAGAGCCAGCAACTATCCCGATAACAACACCGATAACCATGAGCGCCAGCGCAAACCAGACTGAGATACGGAAACCGTATATCACGCGTGCCAGTACATCACGACCACGATCATCAGTACCCAGATAATTCTGACCTGATGGAGGTGCGGGATTCGGCAGATCGCTGACAAAATTTATGGTGTCGTAGCTGTAAGGAATAATCGGATCGATCATCCAGTTGCCATCACGTGTTAACTGTTGACGAACGAAGTTATCGGTATAGTCAGCCTCTGTTTCGAAGTCACCACCAAAAGCCGTTTCTGAATAGATCTTTACGACAGGAAAATAATAATCGCCATCATACTTCACGATTAAGGGCTTGTCGTTAGATAGAACTTCGGCAAAAAAGCAGAGCACGAACAGGATACTGAAGATCCACAGGCTGACATAACCACGACGATTCGCCTTAAAGCGCAGCCACGCTCTCTGATTGGGTGACAGTCCAGGCGAGAGACCTTGCATGTTATTTGAACTCATCAGCTATCGACCGAGTCGAAGTGAATCCGGGGATCGATCAGTACATAACTGATATCCGCCAGCAGTTTTGCGACCAGGCCCAGTATCGTGAACAGATACAGGGTGCCGAGAACCACGGGATAATCACGTTTTAGAACTGATTCATATGAGAGCAGGCCCAGACCATCGAGAGAAAAAATAGTTTCTATCAACAGGCTGCCGGTAAAGAAGGCACCGATAAAGGCTGCAGGGAAACCGGTTATCAGTGGTATCACAGCATTTCTGAAAACATGCCGGTATAAGATAGCATTATCAGACAGCCCCTTGGCCTTTGCCGTCAGTACATACTGCTTTCTTATCTCTTCGATGAAACTGTTCTTGGTCAGCATGGTCATGATGGCGAAGCTGCCGATCACCGAGGCAGTAATCGGTAACACCATGTGCCACAGGTAATCCAGCACCTGTTTATACCAGGGCAAGGTATCCCAGTTGTCGGAAACCAGTCCGCGTAGCGGGAAGATATCCAGGAAGCTGCCACCGCCAAAAAAAACCAGCAAGGTGATACCGAGAACAAAACCCGGTATCGCGTAACCGATCAGGATCAGAGTACTACTTACCACATCGAAAGTACTGCCGTCCCTGACCGCTTTTGCAATACCCAGCGGTATACAGGTCGAATAGACAATGATGAAGCTCCACACACCGAGGCTGATCGATACCGGCATCTTGGATATGACCAGGTCGATTACCGATTCGTTATGAAAATAACTGTCACCCAGATCAAAACTTAAGTAGTTGAACATCATGGATATAAAACGCTCATGTACCGGTTTATCAAATCCATAAAGGGCACGGATCTCTTCGATGTATTCCTCATCCAGACCTGTCGCTCCACGATATAGCCCGCTGGTACCACTGCTCGCTTCACCCTCCTCACCATGTTGACCTTCCAGCTGGCTGACGAGTTGCTCGACAGGTCCTCCAGGAACGAACTGTGTCACTGCAAAAGTGATCAACATGACGCCAAACAGAGTTGGGATCATTAATAACAGGCGTTTTAGAATATATGAAAACATTATGATCTATATTTCTTTGTCATTCTGAACGACTCCCTTATCACTGTCCTTCACCCACCAGGCTTTTAGTAACCAGCTTATCGGGTCATAATATAACGGCAGTGTTTCCGGGATACCAAACTTATTCCAGTATGCAACGCGGTGCACATCGATATACCAGTTCGGCACCAGGTACTCACCATATAACAGGACACGGTCGAGCGCACGAGAAGCGATGACGACATGCTCCCGGTCTTTTGCCTGGATTATCTCCTGCACCAGCGCATCGACGACCGGACTGGTAATGGCCGGTAAGTTCTTAGAACCTTTCATCTCCGCCGAACTGGAGTAAAACATATTCATCAACTCATTACCGGGGGAGACAGAAGATGGAAAACTGGTAACCACCATATCAAACTCGAACGAATCCAGCCTGCGTTTATATAGAGATGAATCAACTTTTCTATAACTGGTCTCGATACCCAGTTTTTTCAGATTATGGGCATACGGTGCAATGATACGATCAAAACCACCCTGCACGAGCAAGATATCCAGCCTGAAGGGCTCGCCCTTGTTATTTTTGAGCACGCCGTCTTGAATCGTCCAGCCAGCTTCGGCCAGCAAGTCACGTGCCTGGATCAGATTCTTTCGTAAGCTGTGCGGAGCGACCGTGGTTGCCGGTTGCCATTGCTGTGTAAACAGCTGTTCTGGTAACTGATCGCGATACCTCTCCAGCAATGCCAGTTCTTCACCCTCAGGCACTCCCCGGGCAGCAAGTTCGCTATTGCTGAAGTAACTATCGGCACGTACATACTGGTTATAGAAAAGCTTGTCATTGGCCCATTCGAAATCATATGCCAGGCTCAGGGCTCGTCTTACTCGCACATCGTTGAACTTATCGCGGCGGGTATTAAAAGCAAATCCCTGCATACCGGCATTATTCTTGTGTGTTAACTCTGTTTTAACAATTTCACCGGAGTCATAACGCGAGCCATTATGTGAACGCGCCCAGCGCTTGGAGTGATTCTCGAAAAAGAAATCAAACTCACCCGCTTTAAAAGCCTCCAGCGCGATGGTCGAATCCTTGTAATACTTATACTTGATCCGATCAAAATTGAACATGCCTTTTCTGACTGGCAGATCTTTCGCCCAGTAATCGGGGTTCTTGATATAGTTGATCGATTTACCGCGGTCAGACTTTTCTACCAGGTATGGACCACTGGCAATTGGCGTGATATCAGCGGTTTCATCAAATGCCAGTTCACCTGCCCACTTCCTGGAAAATATCGGTATTTCCCCGATAATCATATGTAACTCACGGTTCTTATTTTTGAAATCAAAACGGATGGTTAGCCGGTCAATCACGGTAGCCGAGTCAACGTCACCATAGTAGACACGAAACTGCGGGTGTGCTGCTTTACTCATCAGGGTATCAAATGAATATTTAACATCCTCCGCCGTTATCTCATCACCATTAGAAAACCTGGCCTGTGGATTAATATGAAAAGTAACGGAAAGCCCATCGTCGGCCAGAAAAAAATCATCTGCGATGAGACCGTATTCACTAAATGGCTCGTCCAGACTTTTCTCCAGCAAGCTTTCAAAAACCAGTGAGCCCAGACCATCCGCAGAGATACCTTTCAACAGATAGGGGTTCAAACTATCGAAAGTACCCAGCCCCATCATCGTCAGACTTCCGCCTTTAGGTGCATCCGGGTTAACGTAATCGAAGTTGGCATAGCTGGGGGGATATTTCGGCTCATACCCCATTCCCATGGCTGGAACGGCATGCGAATTTACTGGCAGGTAAAATAGGAGAATAAAGAAAAACTTATAATTTATATCGAATAATCGACTTAACATGTGCGTAACACGAGTTTATTGTTATCTTATTTGCTGTAATATGACTACGAAATTAGTTGCATTCACGGGGTTGCATTCACCGGCATAATCCGCCTAACATGTGTTACCGAGTTTACAGTACTGGTCAGCAACAGACCAATAATAATAAAATTAATACGAGGGGGAGATATGGGCTTTTTAACTGGCAAGCGCGCATTGATATTTGGGGTTGCGAGTAATCGCTCGATTGCCTGGGGCATCGCGAAAGCGATGCACAGAGAAGGTGCCGATCTGGCATTCGCCTATATGGGAGAACGGCTCCGCGAACGTGTGGAAAAACTCGCGGGGGAATGTGATTCCGATATCGTCGTACCCTGCGATGTCGAAGATGATGAACAAATCGAAGCGGTTTTTGAACACCTCGACGATTACTGGGACAGCCTTGATATCATCGTACACTCCGTAGCATTCGCACCGAAAGAAATGCTGGAAGGCGACTACCTGGACAACCTCAGCCGTGAGGGATTTAATACTGCTCACGATATCAGCTCGTATAGCCTGGCCGCGATCGCCAAAGCCGGTCGTCACATGTTGCAGAACCGTGAAGATGCCTCGATCATCACCATGAGTTACCTCGGTGCGGTGCGTGCTTTCCCGGGATATAACGTCATGGGCCTGGCGAAAGCCAGCCTGGAAGCCAATGTACGATACCTGGCGCATTCACTCGGACCCGAGGGGATTCGCGTCAATGCTATCTCTGCTGGACCGATCAAAACCTTAGCCGCAAAAGGAATTTCCGGCTTCAACAAGATCATCGAACACGTAGAACAAAGTGCACCATTACGCCGCAATGTGACGATTGATGAAGTAGGAAATACATCAGCATTCCTCTGCTCCAGCCTGGCGAGCGGCATCACTGGCGAAGTTATTTATGTTGATGCCGGTTACAACACTGCCGGCCTGATGGGTGACATCACCTAGAGTCAGATCAGGAATCTCACTCAATAAAAAAGGACAGCTAAATAGCTGTCCTTTTTTATCACATAAAGAATACTACCGATATGTGCTGATCAACACTGATGGCTAAACTAAATGAGTTTTCTCACCTTCTAGACGAGCAATCGTTACCGCAGCACATGAGTCACTAAAGACATTGACTGCCGTGCGGCACATATCAAGCACCCTGTCGACAACCAGAATCAGACCGATTGCTTCCAACGGCAGACCGATAGCCGCCAGGATAATGGTGATCGCAACCAGGCTTGCCGACGGTATCCCGGCAACACCGATAGAGGTAAGCAATGCTACCAGCACGATGGTGAACTGGGTACTGACATCGAGTGAAATACCATAAGCCTGGGCGATGAACATCGCCGCCACACATTCATACAACGCAGTACCATCCATATTGATAGTTGCACCCAGGGGCAGAGTAAAACCAGTGACCTGATTTGATACACCTGCTCTATTTTCCACACAGTCCATCGTTATCGGCAGCGTGGCTGATGAAGAACTGGTCGAGAAAGCTGTCAACAATGCCGGTAGCATCGCTTTAAAATGCTTAACGGGAGAAACCCGTGCCAGATAACGTAGTACAGCAGGTAAAAAAAGCAGCAGGTGCACACCCAGTGCCAGTATTACTGTGACGAAGAACATTGCCAGCGGTTCAAATGCCTCTATCCCAGATATCATGATTACTTTTGCAACCAGCGCAAAAACCCCGAGGGGTGCAAACTTCATCACCAAGTGTGTCATCATCATCATGATATCAAGCAGCCCCTGCCAGAAATCCTTATGGACCTGTGCAGCCTGCCCTTGCAGCTTCGATACAAAAAAACCAAAAATCAAACTAAAGAAGATAAGTCCGAGCATCTGTCCGTTCGCTGCAGCAGTAACGATATTAGGCGGCACCATTCGCAGTAGCACTTCAGCGATATCACCGGCACCTTTATCACCTACCCGGTTAACCACTTCATCCGTTTGTGATGACAGGCCAATGATGTCACGCGCAGGCACGCCATCAACGATTCCTGGTTGCAGTAAATTAACAAAGAACAGGCCGATGAGTATCGCGACTAGACTGGTCGATGCGTAATACAGGATAGTTTTTGAACCTAGACGCCCGAGTGCATCACCATGCAGCCCCATCATGCCCGTGATGATCGATGCCATGACCAGTGGCACGATTAACATTTTCAGGGCATTTAGAAATAAGGTCCCGAAGAAGATAAATATAGAAATAAATGGCAGACCAAAAATCGAGGATGTCTGGTCAAGCAACAGGCCGGTGATCACTGCAAGGCAAAGTGCGATCAGAATCTGCCAATGTAGTGCGGGTTTTGTTATTGCCACGACGACGCGTCTCCTGATTTTCAACTATCTGCAATATGATTACGCGCGTTTCAAAAATTCCAGTGGAACGCTAAACAACGATCAGTTGCTATTGTTGACCAGATCCATATTCCTGTCTATCTTTGCGTTCTCTTTGATAAGCAGCAGTGCGCTTGAAAAATCACGGATGGCGTTTTCTCTTAATACTTCGCTCTTCACCAGATCCTGCTGGCCCGGTAAGATCTTTTCAGACAGGTTCACATTATCTAATACGACTAGCGCCACGTCACCTGATACCAGGTCAACTTCTTTTACCGTAACCTTTTTATCATCAGCCGGCGTCATATCGAAAGCATTGAATAATATCGACGGATCACTTACCTTTGAATTATCTCTACGACCGATAGACTTTATTACTTCTAAGGTAACACCTTCTGATACAAGATCAGCGACCTGAGTGCCCGCTTCAATCTTTGCTTTCAGGTCCAGGGCGGCATCCATAGTCTGTTTGTGACCTGCCTGTACTTTCAGGATATTTTCAATTTTAGAACTTACCTCAGCCAATGGTATCGCTGTTGCAGGTACATGTTCATTCATCCGTATAACGACCACATGAGTAGGGCTTATCTCGATGATATCGCTATTACTACCTTCTTCCATTACCAATGGAGAAAAAGCGATATTTCTCACTTTCTCATTTTCAGCAATACCATCACCTTTAAAGCGAGTAAAGTAATCACTACTAATAAGCTTGAGCCCCAGGTCTTCAACGACAACATCAAGACTGTCAGGGTTCTCATAGGCGGTCGATGCCAGTCGCTCGCTTAGATCATAAAACATCGATGCGACACTATCGGCTTTTATCTCGTCTTCAAACTCGTAACGTTTCACACCTAACGGAACAACAGGTTCACTTCTGACATCGGCCAGTTTTATCAAATGGAATCCAAACTGAGTTTCCACGACATCACTGACCGCACCCTTATCCAGTTCAAACAAAGCCTTTTCAAACGGTTTGACCATTTCACCGAGAGCAACCCAGTCAAGATCACCGCCATTGGCAGCAGACCCTGGATCCTCCGAGTGCTGTTTTGCCAGTTCAGCAAAATCAGCGCCATTCTCTAGTTCTTTTTTTAATGACTCTATCTTTATCTGAGCGGCGGCTTTATTATCCGAAGCCTGTATCAATATATGACTGGCACGACGCTCCTCACGCCCTGATACGCTCTTCACATAATCATCGTACATTTTTTTGATCTGATCTTCATCGATATCCACATTCTCTGCCAGAGCATCAGAAGTGATTTCAACATAATCAACTTTCATCTTCTCAGGCACCATGAACTGTGACAGATTAGCATCATAATATTGCTTGATCTCTTCATCAGTTGCCTTGGCTGCGGTAGAGAAATAATCGATATTGAATGTCAGCACACTTATATCACGTGTCTGCTCACTGATCTTAGCCAGGTAATTAACTTCTTGATTAGTCACGAAAGCAGAATTAGCAATACCTGACTGCATCTGCTGCAGCCTTAATTCATTTCGTAGCGCATGCTCATACATCGGTATATTCATACCTAACGACGCGACAGTGGCCTCGAAGCGCTGTCGATCAAATACACCGTCAACAGTAAATAACTGCCTGATTCTTTCACTCAATACGGCATCAGATATCCTGTAGCCAGTTTCATACGTAACATCTTCCAGCAAGCGCTGATTAATCATCTGGCTCAGGGTACGCTCACGCAATACGTTTTCTTCTACTGGAAGCTTGCCGCCATTCTGACTCATAATGGACTGGCGTTGCATAGAGACCGAACGCTCAAACTCACTTGCAGAAATTTCTGAATCATTCACTTTTGCGGCATATCGCGGTCCTGCATCATCAAAATATGACTGGATTCCCCACAAGGCAAAAGGCAGGCCGATCAACACAACGATAACGATACCTAACCAGCCTTTAATACGATCATTGATAGCTTGTAACATAGTCTTTTACTTTTTTAAGTTTATAACGTAGCGTGCTGTTGCAGGATTATACCTAAATCACAGGCCTTGTATGGCGCATGAGGAAAATAATTCTGAATTAATATAGGAATTCGGGTCAACACGAACTGAATGAAATAGACGAACCTGTGACAAAAAAGTATGTCAGGTTCTTGGACACAATATATAGAATATATTTATGACCAGTGCCACACGAGATTAACCATTATTGATTAACCTCGTTGCGGCACAGTCCTAAATATGGCGGACCGGACGGGATTCGAACCCGCGACCTCCGGCGTGACAGGCCGGCATTCTAACCAGCTGAACTACCG
>CBDUKK010000043.1:0-9060 GCA_965367795.1 uncultured Gammaproteobacteria bacterium | reverse complement strand
CAGATGATGATGTCAGCTGTGCATAAATTAACAAGCAGGGTCCCCGGGCTTAGATAATATCTTCATATGCATAATTGAATTGCTCGATATCATAGTGGTAGCGCTTAGCAATTATCTCTCTGCTTTCTTCATCGTAATAATCTGCGTAATTTTGACGATTTCGGGTATTGATTCGCGGGATGTGTAAACTTTCTGCATTCGGAAGACCAAGCTTGTTCAACAGCAAGGGGAGGGCATCATCAATCTCTTCCAGTTTTATCACCTGGTCAACAAGCGAAACGTTTTCTTTATCCATAATATACTTTTCGATGGAGTAGCTGCCATAAACCTGCCAGCGTTGATCTGGCGGTCCGCCAGCGCCTTCCCCATCAGTTTTAGTGCTGAGTAACCACTGCTTAAAGCCTGGTGTCATTGTGTTGCGTAGTTTTGAACGCAGTTTTCCAATGAGTGAGGTTGCAGGTTTTGTGAAATAAATCATATTGTACAGAGATACCATCCTCGCCCACGGGTTTCGCACGAAGGTAAACTTGTAATAATCATCATAATCCCAACCATTCTTTTCAAAAAGTAGTTTAACTTCTGCCGGGCTGATATGAGAATAGAAGGGTGTGTCCTCGTTACGCTCCCAGTAAGGTATGCCGTGGATGTCTGAGAAGGGCTCAAGTAGCTGCCTGACAGATTCCGACCCAGTCTTAGGGAATGAGAAAAAAATGAATTTATAGCGATGTGATATTTGCATACTGTTATCTATTTATTTATTACCATGTTGTATACATTGAGTAGTTTGTTGCCGATAACCTCGATGCTGTACTTCTCTTCAACGCTCTTCTTTCCTTGCCGACAAAGATTTTTATAGATGGACGGGTCGTCGATCAAGGAATTAATGGCGTCTACGAGCTGCTCGATATTCTCCTCATCGAACAGCAGACCTGTTTCATTGTCGATGATGATTTCTGGTATTCCGCCAGTTCGGCTTGCGATGACAGGGATGCCTGAGGACTGTGCTTCCTGTAAGACAACACCTTGTGTTTCAGTATGAGATCCGTCCTTGTAGTCGATACTGGGAAGAAGAAAAATATGAGACCTGGAATAATGATCTGCCAGTGTTTCGGTGCTCACAGTACCAAAGATTTTGACCCTGTCACCCAGGCCGTGCTTTTCGATCAGTTTTCGTAGATGTTCTTCCTCCGGACCGTTGCCGACGATATGATATTCCAGTGTAGGGAACTTGCTAATGGCTCTGGCGACGGCCTCGACTGCTATATGAAAACCTTTCTCTACAGATAAGCGGCCCACAGAGAGAATGATAATAGGTTCGTCAGTATTGATAGTTTTCTCGGTGTAACTAAAGTCATCTGTATCAGTGCCCTGGGGGATGATGTGTATCTTGCTGGAGTTGCACCCCAGTGAGACGAGCTGGTCCTGAGCAAAATGTGTGTTCACAAAAAAAGCATCGCAGGTTTCAAGTACGGCCCGGACTTTATGCGAAGCAAGATTTTTAGAACTTTTCGGCTCCAGTCCATGAAACGTCATTATGACAGGTATGGAGAACAAGTCCTTGAGATAGAGGTGATCGTAGCTGTTGTAAAGTGAGTGTGAATGAATGATGTCAGTGGTGAAAAGCCGTGGCTCTCTGGATCTAATCAAGGCCTTGACCACATACTTGGCGTCATAGTTGAACCAGGTGGCAGAAAAAACAATTCTCAGAAGGCGGTATAAGTAGCCGGGCTGCAATAAAGGCAGCTGTAGCAACTGTTTAAAAAGGCTTTTGTTGTAAGCGCCAAGATAGGCTGCATCGTTTAGCAGATGTTGTTTATGGACTTTGCTGTGAATTTCTTTTTGTTGCGGATCAACGTCGGCACTGATGAGTGATAGTACATCGTTCTTCTTGAAGAACACAATCTGGTTGAGGATGTATGTCTGCACAATGTTGGGGAACATAGTAACAGCGATCGCAACTTTAAAGTTTTTTACGGTAGGGTCCATAGTGTCTTATTATAAAGCAGCGTTATTATTTGTGCGTTGACGAAATCTTTTTAAGCTTTTCATATGATATGGGCTTGTAGCTTGTGTTTAGTATATGTCGTTCGCGCGGTGAAAATTTACCGTTAACCAGACTGTTGTCAGTTACGTAGTCTTTTATTGTAATTCCGCCGATGTCGAGCAGCGTATCGAAAAGGTATAAATTACTGATGGGTTTGTCTATGTTCTTAGAAAGAGCTTCATCCATGGCAGGGTTATTCGTAATAAATTCAGAAGAGGTCCAGATGAAAACAGGGACATCGGTAACAAAAAGCGTGGGGATTACACCGCCATGGCCAAAACGGTTGTTTTCATCATCGAGCAGGTTTTCACCGTGATCAGAGAAAAATGTAACGCTTGATTCACGTTTATGATCGTCTATCGTTCTGATGATTTTATCGAGCACGTAATCTGTGTATAAGACTGAGTTATCGTAGCTGTTTAACAGCCTTTCCCTTATACCGGGGCTTGAAAAGTTATAGTCATCGCCGCGCGATGCAGGTTTGTATTTTTCGAACTCGGGAGGATAACGCATCCTGTAGACCTCGTGACTGCCCATGGTATGAATGACGATAAACAGTGGTGAGTCCACATTGTCATGCAAGACCCTGGAGAGTTCGGGGATTAAAACCTCGTCCATCTGTGCCTGGACATTATAATCGGCGCCGGTGAATATCTTGACGTCAGCCTCAGTCGAGATGGTATAGACGGCTGTTTCTACACCTCCAGTCATGTTCTGGTTCGATATCCAGACGGTTTTGTAGCCGGCTTCTTTGAATGCGCTAACGATGCTTTTTTCTTTATAGATCGGCTCGAGATCTTGAGGTGTGGCACGGCTCAGGACTAGTTGTATCGTCTGGCTGGTATGGGTAGCGGCGGTAATACTGTCAGTAAAATAGTGCAGGTTATCTCTCTGGGCAAGCAGTGGTGTGGTATTGCGGTGATAACCATTTAGCTGCCAGTTTTGCGCGCGAGATGTTTCGCCAATGACCAGTACAACGATAGGTCTGGTTTGTAATATCCCTGGCTTCACGCTTGAGCCAAAAGAAAAATCAGATTTAGCTGCCAGAGCCTGTTGTACGATTTCATGCTGTTCGAGGAATTTATCGATTTTTATAAAATGTGAATATGGGTAGCTCTGTGACAGCAGACGAGAGTATAACTCCTTCAGTCCGCCGACCATGTTTGCGTTTTCACGGTCATATAGGTCATAGCTGGTCTTGGCGGTAAACAGGGCTGCTGTACCCAGGAATATGCCAGCGATGATTATCTTTGTTGACTTATGAAGCCGGTAGTCTTTTTTTAGGTATTTGGCCAGCGCTACAAAAGTTAACAGGATGAGAGGATAAGTCGCATATAGAAAATGTCTATAGCTATGCATGAACTCAGTCAGTTCGCCCGGATTGGTATTAAATGTGGAGGTAAAGGCTGCAAGCGTAGTGTAACCATCGTAGTTGATCACGTGAATGAGCTCGAATGGCATGATGAGAAGAAAAAGCAGCATCAATAAGCAGTAAATAAGTGGGGAGAGGATGACCAGGGGCAGCAGGGTCAATGAGATCGAAAACAGTGTGTACATGCCAGCGACTGCCAGGCTTTTTTCCGCCAGTAAATTCTGCAGATGCATTAAGTTAGGCAGTAGAAGCAGGGCGCAGAAAAATGCAAAGCTGATTTTTGTTTTCATAATATTAGTCGTAGTAGCTGTTGTGCAAAACCTTGCTGGAGGGTTAATCCTGCAAGATGATCTTGTCCATGTTCTCTAAAAGGCGTTGGTTTGTCATTGTGATATTGAATTTTTTTTTCACGCTCTCAATAGCATTATTTTTTAACCGGTATCGTAGCGCCGGATCCAGAGACCGTTTTATAGCTTCACAGGCAGAGCTGATATCCCTGGCTTTATATACCAGGCCATTATAATCATGCCTGGTGGCCAGTGCGGTGGAGGGCCTGTCGGGTACGATGGTAACGAGGCCCGCACTCATGTATTCGAGGATAGATAATGAGTAACCGACTTCACCTTGTGATGCATGAAAACCGATATCACACGATGGCAGTATCTGTCGTATATCACTGCGTTTCCCGGCAAAGATAAAGTTTTTCTCCAGCTTTAGCTCGCGGCTCAGATTTTCAAAAGCATCGATATCCGGACCGTCACCGCAGAATATGAAATATAGGTCAGTATTATGTTGCTCGTTTACCAGCTTTTCAGCACATCGTATTAAGAAATCGATGCCTTTGTAAAATGATGCGCGCCCGGTGTTCACTACGATAGTGGCGTTACTGGGGATATTAAATAATCTATGGGCATAGTTTTCATCAGTCGCTGAGAGATCAAACGGCTGGATACCATTGGCGGCGACGGAGCATTTTGACTCTGGTATGCAGTTGACCTTGAGAAAGCGCTGGTAAACAAAATCAGTCACCGCAATAAAATGGTCTGCTGTGTAACAGGGTATTCTCTGAACCAGTGACTTCAGCCATCTGTTCATCCCCCGTGCTTCTGTTCTGTCACCTGGCGTATGGTCGTGTACGATAATTTTTCTTATACCAAAAAGGCGGAGCAGTAGGTAAAACCAGCTATACGTAGACGCATCACTAAGGTAGATGTAACGAATGTCATGACGCTTGATCAGTTTGTAGAGCCTGGTGATGCCATTGATTCCATGATCTGAAAAATCCAGTTCATGTGTCGTGATTTCGGTATCTTTGATATGTGCGGGAATGGTTGTTATCCTGGGGTAAACCAGATGACTGTGGATGCCATATGGAGAGAAATGGTGTTGGATCGCCGCCCAGAAGTTTTCCATAAGCCACCAGGCGTAACCTACATTCGATTCCCAATTTGCAACAAGAAGTATATTGCCGGTAGCTTCTTTTGTTTGTGACATAACTATTTCTGGCCGAGTGTTCGACGATTTTTAATACCGTTAAAATCATAACCAAACATGATGATGTCATCGGCATAAAGCTGTGCAACAATTTGTGCACTTTTTTCTTCGTATACAGTGGTATAGCTGACAGCCGGGTTGGTATTATGTTGACCCAGCTGCGTATCAATGCCCAGTCTTGCGGCTATTGCATCAAAGTCATCATCTATGGTTTCAAAATAGGCCAGGTAATCGATGATGATATTATTTTCGCTATCGCAGATAAATTCACACTGAGGTTTGAAGTGGATGTGTTTTTTTATATTTTCCGGTGTCAGCCATTGTTGAACGAAACTATTAAAGTCCTTATATGGCGCCAGGTGTAGCCTGGCCCATGTTTTGTCATCATCATTCCACCCGCCGGCCTTGAAGTAACGGTATGCGGAGTACAGTCTGTCCCAGGGATTTCGCACAAAGGCGAATTTAAAATAACGATCATAGGTCCTAGTGCCATAGATCACGCGGTAATCAATGGCGGTATAGTGATATGGCAGGTAATTAAACAGGCTCTTGGCGACAGATGTACCAGCGGTTTTAGTGATATGGATGAAGATACAGTGGTGGTCATCATAAGGCTTTAGTGAAAAATCACCTTTTTCTGAAGGGAATACTTCTGTCCGTAATTTCCTGTAACCATTGATATGCCGCAGCTTATGTAAACGCTTTCGGTTTTCGTCTGACAGAACGGTATTGTAGATTTGTTTTAAATAACTTGTCATTCGTGCTGGTTCGCGTTTAGGGATTGTTTAAACGAAAAGCCGAAAATTATACTAGAATCGGTACTTTAATTATATTGAGATGATGGGAGTAGTATAGGTGTTCGTAGCAAATCGTCTAGTCTTTCTGGAGTTACAGAAGACGGGCGGGTCACATATCCGGCGTCTGTTGCAGCAATATACCGATGGCCGCATCGAAGGCAAACACAATCGTTTGCTCGAGATGCCGGAAGATAAGGCGATAATTGGCTCAATCAGAAACCCATGGGACTGGTATGTGTCGTTATGGGCATATGGTTCTGGTGGTAAAGGAGCCATCAGGGCCAGGACAGGGACCCGTCTAGATTTTGATTATTACAACCGCATGTTGCCAAAAGACCTGGGCAAAAACTGGTTGTCTCCCTACGAGCTCCTGACCAGTGTCCGTCATGATGCGTTTAAGCCGGTCAAGCAATGGCAGGCGAGCTATATGGATGTTGACGATGCGGCTTTGTTCCGTAAGTGGCTGAAACTGCTGCTGTCGGTAGAAAATCGTTTTGATATCGGTGAGGGTTATGGTTATAGCCCCTTATCCCGGCATGCAGGGTTGCTGACATACCGGTACTTCCGCTTGTTCACCCTCGGGCGTGCAGTATTCACCGATGCAAGGCTGAGGGATCCTGCTTTTCTCCTGGAGTTCGATGAGGAGAATAATATTACCAGCACGATCATTCGAACAGAATCACTGGAGCCTGATTTTGTCGCGGCGTTGATGAAAGCTGGTGTGCCGCTAAGTGATCAGAAGCAAGCAGCTATATTAAATAAAGAAGGCGGTAAAACGAATGTCTCCAGGAGAAAGTCGGCAGCGTTTTATTATGATGAGGAAAGCGTCGATATGGTTGCACGTGCCGATGCCTACCTGATACAAAAGTACGGTTATCTGCCACCAGTAGAAATTTAGTTTACCAGTTTCCTGTATTGTTCGAGGTATCTGGAAGCATTTAGTGCTGCGGAGAAATGCTGCTCTACTCTTGCCCTGGCCATCGTTGTTAACTGTCCGGACAGCTGCTCGTCGGTTAATAATTTCAAGATGCCATCATTGTACCCCTGGGCTGTATGGTTCTCTATCAGCAGGCCGCAACTGCCTTCATCGAGTAAATTCGGGATGCCGCCGACAGCATGCGCGACGATGGGCGTATGTAGCACCATGGCTTCCAGCAGTGTCATCGGCAGGCCTTCGTGGTCAGAAGGCATCACCAGCACGTCCAGTGATAACATCTGCTGCTGGATATCGTCACGATGGCCTTCAAAGTGTACGATATCCTCGAGCGACAGGCTTCCAGCAAGTTTTTGCATGTCTGCCATGAGAGGGCCGTCACCATAGACATGGAAGTTTATATCCTTTTCCGGGCATTGTTGCCGTGTCAGGACCGCGGCCTGTAAGAACAAGTCTACGCGTTTTACCTGGGTCAGGCGCCCAATCAGCCCGATCTTGATAGTGTCAGGTTTCTTTCTGTCGAGTGTTTTGGGCAATATCTCGATATCGATGCCATTAGTAATGACAGATATTTTATTTGCAGGAAAAGATGATGCCAGCAGCTGTTCCAGGGGTTCGGATACAGCGATTATTTTGTTCTGGATATAGCGGCCGCTGAACCAGTCAAGAAAAAGAACCAGGTGTTTTGCTAGATGGTACCAGGCCGGACTGTGTTCTGCGGCACCATGCTGAGTCCGGAGAGATGGTATTCTTCCGGCAAACAATCCTGCGAAGCTGCCAAGTATGTTCTCTTTCTGGCGGTGCGTGTGTATTACCTGAGTCCGAGTCTTTTTAAATATTTGAATCAGTCGTCGGTAAATTTGCCAACCGTTCAATTTTGTTTCATCGAGTATTTGAACCTCGATACCCAACTGCTTTAACTTCTGTTCGAGCATGCCATGGTTGAGCAGGATGACACTGCATTTTATATCGGGTAATCGGTTGAGAGATTTGACCAGGGTGTAGAGCTGCGCTTCTGCGCCTGCCCAAAGGTCGCCGGAAGCAATATGTGTTACACGGATGAAACTTTCTGTATTCATGAATAAGTGTCTGCGGTATTTCGTCTATGATATAGTTTCCGGCTAATTCGTTAAACAAGAAAATTTTTAAACTAGACTTATTTAACCCGATTTAATAAACCCAGGGACCGTAGTAGTGGAGTTATTGTTTTATCTTTTTGCCATATTTTGTGTTTACAGCTATTTCCTGTATCCGCTGCTGCTGACGTTAATATCACCGCGAAAAATCGCTGTATATGAAGTTACGCAGGACCTCGTCTTCTCGCCTCTCAGTCTTATTATAACTGTTCACAACGAAGCAGAGCGTATCCGCGACAAACTGGACAATACACTACTAATCGATTATCCGGCTGATAAACTGGAAATCATCGTGGCCTCAGATTTTTCTACGGATGAGACAGACGCGATCGTCGAATCCTATGCTGACAAAGGTGTCCGCCTGGTGCGCGCAGACCAGCGCCTGGGAAAAGAATATGCACAGCTGTGTGCGATCAAGGCGTCGACTGGCAAGATACTGGTTTTCTCTGATGTCGCCACCCATATTCCGGCAGATGCATTGCGACTGCTGGCGACGCGTTTTACAGATGATCGGATCGGAGCACTATCCAGTGAAGACCGGTTTGTCAGCAATGATGGTAGCATCGTTGGTGAAGGTGCTTATGTGAAGTATGAGATGTGGCTGCGCCAGCTAGAGTCTGACCGGGCCGGCCTGGTCGGTCTAAGCGGTTCGTTCTTTGCCGCAAGGCGAGAGGTCTGTGAGCATTGGGACATCTATGTGCCAAGTGATTTCAATACCGCGTTAAACAGCGCTAAACATGGCCTTGTAGCCATCACCTGCCCCGAAGTGGTCGGAATCTATAAAGATGTTCAAGACCCAGGTCTGGAATATAGCCGAAAGATGCGTACCGTCATCCGTGGCATAACGGCTATCGCCCGCCACCCCGAAGTATTAAACCCTTTTACCATGGGGATGTTCGCTTTTCAGGTGTGGAGTCACAAGTTGATGCGCTGGGGTGTGCCCTGGTTTATGGCTATCTTCCTCCTGATCACCTTATATCTGCAGGGGGAAGGTTTGATATACACGATTGCTCTGGTTGCGCAGCTCGCATTTTACCTGGTGGCGTTAGCCGGCTGGATTTCTCAGCGCCTACGTAAGAATACACTGATAAAGATTATCTTTTTCTTTGTTCAGACCAACCTGGCGTTGGCACAGGCAACGATTTCTTTCATGCTTGGCAAACGCATGACGGTTTGGACGCCGTCAAAACGTTAATTCGGCCCAATTGAGAGGGCGCTCCTGTGTTTTATCAACTTCCACCTGTCGGCAATCCAGTGAGCCTTGATCTAAAATCAGATCTGGA
>CBDUKK010000042.1:0-9156 GCA_965367795.1 uncultured Gammaproteobacteria bacterium | reverse complement strand
GGTTACCGATTTTTCCGAGGATGAACAGGCGCTCAGCAATAACGTTAGCAGAGTAAAAACAACTAGAGTGGTCAGTTGTTTCATGGGAGTTGCCACGGATAAATTCATATGGTTCTGTTTCCGGTTAAAGTTGAGGACTGGTACCAGCGCTATCCTACATCAGGTACTCTAAGTCTAGTGCTCGAAGCGTCTTATATATACCGCGCTGCTTACGTGCTGGCCCGGCTTTACTGCTATCACTCTCCATAATTTTTCTGCGCATCTCCAGCCATTCGGGTGTCCCCCAACGGTAGGATGTGGCTTTTAACTGCTCGAAGACATCGGCAAGCTCATCTCGTACTTCATTGCCGAGAAAAAAGAACCCGAGCTCGTTGTTATACAGGTTTGAACGGTAATCAAAATTGCTGGTGCCAACGAAACCACCCTTTTCTCCATAGATAAATTTAGCATGCAGTTTGCCATAGTGGGTATCGCCACCGAGGATGGCTGAATCAACACCACCGGTCTGATACAGGAAAACCTGTGGGTGATTGATGAGTCGCTTCCATTCTTCGCTTGCGACGATCTCCGGGTTGAATTCACCTTTCTCTACACTGGATAACCAGGCTTTCTGTAGTTCGGGCGTCAGCAGGAAACGCGGCGCCATGCCCATGTCGATGATCGCCTGGGTAAAGAAGTTGTCACTGGTCATGACCGAGTTAGTGATGACTTCCAGCCTGAAATCAGGATTCTTGCGCAACATCTCTAATGTCTCTTTGGCGCCATCATAAATCACCTCGCCCTCCTCATCATAATATAAGCCGCTGAACAGATATGGCGAGACGATCTGTAACGAACCGGTCAAAGGACCCTCTCGTACGGCTTCATCCAGAATTTGAGCGATTAAATACTGGATAGAGTTTGGATTTTTTTCCAGGTTTTCGACGACATTGGTTGTTACATTTGTACTGGTAAGATTGCTCAGCTGGTGCGACAGGCGAACCTGTGTTTCATGAAAGTCATCTCTCATATAACGCGGCATATCATCCATGCGTTTTTTTATTTCAGGAAAGCCCTTTAATGTCGCCAGGCTTTGCTGCGCCTTGTTGCGGTGATAGATATACCTGTCTTCATATTCACCTTCATCGAATTCATCACTCGCCTCATAAGGCTGGATACGCCGGTTGCCTGAGTGCGCAAACAATAATGAGTAATATATCTCGCTGACACTGCCGATGGAGTATTCTTCCTGTTTGCTGTCTTTACCTGCCCTGATCAATATCTCCAGGTCGCGAAATGCATCCAGGTCTTCTGAACCGTCTTTGTTGATACCGTAATAGTCGAGGGAAATATTACGGCCGCCGGTCATAACCGCTGTCTTACGAGGAAAAGAGCCATCGGCGACTAACAGCTTGTCATGCGAACGCCGGTTAAACTGAAACTTTGTAATGGCATTAAAGATAACCACCTGCACACGGGCTTTTTTCGTCGTCACCTTGCCGTCGGCGTTACGTATGAAACCGGCATCGGCAGCACAGGTCTCAACCGCTCTTAATTCGGAGTGCCCGGGGCTGAAGGAACCGATCGAATCGACCATGATCCGAACATCGACGCCGCGTTTCACTGCATCACATAGTGCACCGAGTACCGAATAACCGACCAGATCAGGCTTGAAAATATAATAAGCCACATCGAGCGTATGCTTTGCGTTTTCGATCAGCCATATCTTTGCCGCCAGTGAATACATGGCTTCGTCATGTGCTGGCCCGATGATTTTTGCCTGTGCAGAGTTGATCGGTATCTCTGCTTCAGCACCGAGAGCTATCGGGTCAATGTCCAGTCTGGAAGGTGGCAGCCATGTCCGTATCTCATATATGGCGTTGATCTTTTCATCTTCTATCGCTTCTGTCGGCGGGCAGTCTGGCATATCCAGTGTGCCGGCCGGACATTCCTGTTGCGGAAGACTGCTACAGGCATTCAGCCAGAGCATTAATAGAATAATATGTATGATTCTCAAATGTTTCATACCATTTCCCGATATGTGAGGCCTTTTGACTTACGCATAGACCCTTCGCCCACAAACGACTTGCAGACTCTGGCCACTATCATATCAAATACTTAGTTTTCTGTTAATAAATCAAACACGGTACAATAGCGCGATGAGTAAAACACAGAATTCTTTACTGGATGATGACCGAGATCATATCTGGCACCCTTACAGTTCGACAAATTCTGATGTGCCTGTATTCGCTGTCAAATCAGCGAGCGGTGTCTATTTAACCCTTGAAGATGGCCGCCAGCTAATCGACGGTATGTCATCGTGGTGGTGTGCCATCCATGGATACAATGTCCCCGAGTTAAACAGCGCAATCACACTGCAACTCGATGATATGGCGCATGTCATGTTCGGCGGTCTGACACATGCACCGGCAGTCAAGCTATGTAACCAGCTGGTCGAGATCACTCCAGAAAAATTAGAGACCGTGTTTCTTGCAGACTCGGGCTCAGTTTCTGTCGAGATCGCCATGAAGATGGCCATACAGTACTGGCGGGCAAAACAACAGCCGGAGAAACAGAAGTTTGTTAGCCTGAAGAATGGCTACCATGGAGACACGCTCGGTGCGATGTCGGTGTGCGACCCGGTTACCGGCATGCATTCCCTGTTCTCAGAGGTACTGGCGAAAAACTATTTCGCGCCCTCTCCTGAATGCAAGTTCGGTGACAGCTGCCGGCCGCAGCATATCGATGAGCTGAAGAAGATTTTAGACAAAAATCATCAATCGATCGCGGCCTTGATACTTGAACCCGTGGTACAGGGGGCTGGTGGCATGAAGTTTTATTCGCCTGATTACCTGAAGCAGGCAAAGGCTTTGTGTGAACAATATGGTGTATTGCTTATCGCCGATGAGATTGCCACCGGTTTTGGACGTAGCGGTAAGTTATTCGCCTGTGAACATGCAGCTATCTCACCTGACATCATGTGTGTTGGTAAATCTCTGACCGGTGGTTACATGACGATGGCTGCAACACTGTGCACAAGAGAAGTCAGTGATACCATCAGCAATAACCCACCATACGTTTTCATGCATGGCCCGACTTTCATGGCTAACCCGCTCGCCTGCTCGGTCGCACTGGAGAGCATCCGACTGTTACTCGCCTCAGACTGGCAACAGAAGGTTCAGATGATAGAACAGTGTTTGAACGATGGACTGGCGCCATGCAAAGCATTCGACGATGTTGCCGATGTCAGGGTACTGGGTGCAATCGGTGTAGTCGAATTAAAACAGCCGGTCAATATGTCGAAAATTCAACAGGCGTTTGTCGATGCCGGTGTGTGGCTTCGCCCCTTTGGCAAGCTGGTTTACCTGATGCCGCCCTATACCATCGAGACCCGTGAAATAAAGATATTATGCAATGCGGTTATCGACATACTTAACGATGGAAAACACCTATAATTTGATATAACCTTATTTAAAACTATTACCACTCGTCACTAACCAGGACAACAGCCATCGAAGTTACAAGATCGCTATGCCGCCCGTTATTCCTCTCTCTTGCGGTTGTTATTGCGTGCATAATTTTTGTCTTCAATTACCTGCCGAAACTCAGCAGTGAGTCATTGCTCGAACAGATCAAAAATGATGGCCAGCTGATCGTTATCACACGCAATAGCCCAACGACTTATTATGAAGATGCTGATGGTCCCGCCGGTCTCGAATATGAGTTGGCAAAGATGTTTGCCGATGAACTCGGTGTTGAACTAATACTGCTGGTGCCTGAATCACTTGGAGATCTACTTAAACAATTATCTCAAAATACGGTACATATCGCAGCGGCAGGACTGACCGTCACTGAAGAGCGTGAACAGTTATACCAGTTCGGCCCGGCTTACCAGGAGATTACCGAACAGCTTGTCTACAATATCTATAACAAGCGGCCGAGAAAATTATCCGGACTTGATGGCTCGCTTGAGGTAGTAGCTAATTCCAGTCATGAAGAACAACTAAAAGAACTGAAGAAAGATATCGAGAACCTCAACTGGAAATCTCACGATGATCTTGAAAGTGCCGATCTGTTACAGATGGTGTCTGACAACCTCATCGAGTATACCATCGCTGATTCTAACGAGGTTTCACTAACCCAGCGCTTCCTGATCAACCTGCGTGTTGCATTTGATGTAAGCGAGCCTCAGAGGCTGGCCTGGGCAATGCCGAAGACAGGTGACAAGAGCCTGTTTCGAGAGGTTCAAAAGTTTTTCAAGGAGATAAGGGAAAATGGTGAGCTAACACGCCTGATCGAACGTAATTATGGCCACGTCGATGATTTTGATTACGTCGGTACCAAGATATTTATGCGGCATATCGAAACAAGGCTGCCGGCCTTCCGGGCTTTCTTCGAAGAGGCGGCTGCCAGGCATGGACTGGACTGGCGACTTATCGCAGCCATGGGCTACCAGGAGTCACACTGGGACCCGGATGCTGTCTCACCGACCGGTGTACGGGGAATCATGATGCTGACCTTAAAAACTGCAAAAGACATGGGGATAAAAAACCGGCTTGACCCTGAATCAAGTATTAGCGGCGGGGCGAAATATTTCAAGCTGACACTGGACAGGATCGATGAGGATATAACAGAACCTGATAACGTCTGGATGGCGATGGCTGCATACAATGTCGGTTATTATCACTTACAGGATGCCAGGACAATCACGCGAAAACTTAACAAAGATCCCAATCGCTGGATCGATGTCAGAGAATCACTTCCATTACTGGCGAAGAGAAAATGGTATAAACAGACTCGTTATGGCTACGCTCGCGGCTGGGAGCCGGTACGTTACGTTGAAAATATCCGCAGTTATTACGATATTCTCAAGTGGGTTGATGAAGGTGATTCCGAGGTCACACCTGTTCCTGAAGAGTTCTTGAAAATTCCTAACAGCCTGTAATCTGTTTCAGATCAGCTTTTCTGTCGATAAAAAACACCGGCAGGATGATCGACACGTTCAAACCCGTCAGTAAATGGCAGGACTGCCTGGTTATGGCCGGTTACAAAAATGCCGCCTGATTTTAATAGTGATGAAAACTGACTGAGTATCCCCGCTTTTACACCATTTGAAAAGTAAACCAGGACGTCTGAACAGATTATCAGATCAAACTCACCTAGAGATTGAAAGTCTTCGGTCAGGTCACACTGGCTAAACTTGATGTTAGATCGAATCTTGTCTTTGATGACACCACTATCCGCAGTATCTCCAGCTGCGGTATACCGTTTTCTGTAGCTATCACTAAGACGTGATAGCTGGTGACTGCTATAGATCGCTGATTCAGCCTGTTCGATGTCGCTAAGTGCACTGTCAGTTGCAAGCAACTGGAGATTTTTACTATCGCCTTTTTTATTTTCATATTCAGCGATCTCCATGGCAACCGCATAGGCCTGTTGCCCCTGTCCACAACCGACGATCCAGATCCTGGCGCCATCCGGTAGCTGCTCGAAAACATACTTCTGCAAAACATTGACGATCGAAGGATTCAGTACCCAGTCTGACTGACGTTTAGAGATGGCTTCGAGTACTGATGTTTTTAACTCGTCAGCTTGCTCGCCTTTCATGCTTCGTGCCAGTGCAGCCACCGATTCGAGCGAATATTGCGCTAATAGCGGCTCAACCCTGTCCAGTAGACAGCTTCGCTGTGATTCAGGGACGACGACGCCCAACACATCCTGCAGCGCTACCAGTAGAGACTCATAATCATCGATATTGTGTGATGCAGCAGACGGCATATTTCGACCTTCAATAAAATATTAATAACTTCCATTCAAGCATAGAAGGAAAATGCCGAACTTCAACAGTCCGCCGCATTTCACAGGTAAAATCTAGGAAAAACCGGCCCCTGACAGGTCTTTGTTGACCGGTCTGAACAATTCCCTGCTCTTTAGCTTTTTATTACCTAGATGAAAGCTGATAACGAAACGCATCAATCGCTTCAACTCCGCCATGTATTGGGCACTTGCCGACAGCAGCTGATAGTTCTCACTGGCTAGTGCCTGAAGACAGTGACCGGATAGCTGCGGTATCATGGCGTTATCAGACCGCGTAGATGGTTCAGTACACAAGACAGGTCCATGCTCGAGATGATAGTGATAAAACGCATCAGCAATAATGGCTTCTCCGGTGTCAGCTTCTGTCACTAAATTCAGGCCGAAACCCAGTAATTCAAGAAGTTTAATCTCGAATTGCCGTAGTGTAATTTCCAGCTCATTTTCGTTTTCGAGTGCATACAGGCAATGGTGATAATGCTCAAAAACAGTTTCATGAACATCATCTTTATGCAACAGGTACATCAATAACTCATTGATATAAATAGCAGAAAGTAGTGATTTGCTCCTCAAGGAAGGCGCTTTCAGGTCTGCGCGTTCGACGCTTTTCAGATAAGGCAGATTCCCTTTACCCTGCCAGCTGATTACCAGCGGAGTAAAAGGCAGTAAATTCCCCGCAATTTTAGACCTGGCTCCACGAGTGCCCCTCGCCATCAACGCGATACGTCCATAATCTTTCGTCAAGACTTCCAGGATACTACTGGTTTCACGGTAGGCACGTTTGTGGAGTACATAGGCAATCTGCGTATTAACGACATTCATTGCTTAAGCTGCATTGCTTCAGGACCGGTATCCTGATTTACTCACCATAACCAAGTCCGCGCAATGCACGCTCATCATTCGACCAGCCCTCTCGAACTTTCACCCATAGATTGAGATATACCCTGGTATCGACCATCTTGCTGATATCTATACGGGCGGCGGTCCCGATGCTTTTTAACCTTGCGCCTTTTTTGCCGATGATAATGGCTTTCTGACCTGCGCTTTCAACATATATCGTGGCGTGTATCCGCACCAGATCATCTTCTTCAATATACTTGTCTATATCAACCGTCGAGGTATAGGGCAGCTCCTGGCCCAGTTCACGGATCAGTTTTTCACGTATGATCTCAGACGCCAGAAAGCGCATACTTCTATCGGTGACCTGGTCATCCGGGTAAAAATGGGCGTTTTCAGGAAGCAGTGTCGATATCTTCTGTTCCAGCAGGTCTACGTTCATGCCATTCATGGCCGATACCGGTATGATCTCGGCAAAGTCGTAATGTGATGCAAGGTCGCCGATCAGCGGCAACAACTCTTCTTTACTTGCCAGCTTGTCTACCTTATTAACGGCCAGCACCACCGGACAGCTCACCGAGCTTAGTTTTTCAATGATCGCCTGATCTTCCTCGGTCCACTTTTTGACCTGCACCACGAAAATAATTATATCAACATCATTCAGCACAGATGTAGCAGCCCGGTTCATATACTTATTGATGGCAGTGCCGCGACGCTGATGAATGCCCGGTGTATCTACGTAGATCACCTGGGTATCATCTACGGTTTTCATACCGAGGATCTGATGTCGTGTCGTTTGTGGCTTACGAGATGTAATACTCAGCTTCATGCCGAGGATGTTATTGAGTAAGGTCGACTTACCAACATTTGGCCGACCGACGATTGCGACATAGCCACAGCGCTGTTTCATATTCTCATTCACTTTGACTTGCCCTCAAAGCGTTCAGTTACCTTGATAATAGCTTTTTGTGCCGCGACCTGCTCTGCTTTACGACGGCTTTTGCCCTCGCCTGTCACTTCTATCTTCATATCATCTATATTGCATTTAATGTGAAACATCTGGGCATGGGCCTGACCTGTGACATTTATCACCTGGTAATCAGGTAGAGGAAAGTGACGGGATTGTAATAGTTCCTGTAACTGCGTCTTGGGGTCTTTCAGGCTCTGCAGGTCCATAGACGATGCAAGCCTGTCTGTGTAAAGGCGGATGATAAGCGCACGGCAAGCCTCAAAACCACCGTCACAATAGACTGCGCCGAGAATACTCTCTACAGCATCAGCAAGGATAGATGGTCGGCGAAAGCCGCCACTCTTCAGTTCACCGGAACCTAGTTTGATCACGTCACCAAGCCCCAGGTGACCGGCAATGACAGCAAGAGAATCCTTATTGACCAGGCTTGCACGCAGCCGGCTCAGATCCCCTTCCTGAACATCGGGATACAGTTTGAAAAGCTCATGAGCGATAACGAAATTCAGGATACCGTCACCCAGAAATTCGAGTCGCTCATTGTTATTTGAAGCATAACTACGATGCGTTAACGCCTCATCGAGTAGAGAAAGGTCACTAAAAGAATATTCAAGTTTTTTTAATAATGCAGCGATGGCATTTGTCTGTGCCATAGTACTATTCAAAATTACTGATCACGACCGGGCCTTCAGGATTATCTTGTAGGAATTCGCGCTTCGTGTTTAAAGCTGACAATGTATTCGAGATTTCCGATCAGCTTTCCGCGAGGCTCGTATTCGATGGTCACGATATTTTCAGCTCGACCTTTTTTGACCTGTATGTGTTCCGGTTTGATAGCATAAATACTGTTTATGCTCAAACGTTTCGCTACCAGTCCTTTGAGCTGTTTTGTTCCAGCTTCTTGTGCGGCGGCATCATTCGGCAGTCCTTCTATGACTTTCTTAACACTCGAGTCAGTCAAATACACAGGGATAACGTTCATTGCGATAACGCCCTGGAACAATAAAAAGACGATCACGATCAACCAACTAATCATGGTGAGGCCGCGCTGACCTGATGCAGGGTTGTTTATAGATTTCATCATTGTTTTATTCATCATGCGTTTACCCCTTTTAACTCGAGTTTACTTAATTATGGTACCAATACGGTTAAGATGCCACTCATCACTGTAATGCATCCAGATCATAAACGCCTCGCCTAGCAGGTTCTCTTCAGGCACAGGCCCCCAGACGCGGCTATCATTACTGTTATCACGATTATCACCCATCACGAAGTACATACCTTCTGGTACGATATATTCGCCTTGCAAGTTATTGGGTTTTGCCGGCAATAACAACATGGAGTGTTCCGTTTCATTTAACTTTTCAGAATATTCATTAGCGAAAGTTTGCCCTGGACCTTTGTAATGATCGATAAACTTGCGTTCGACCGGTTTTCCGTTAACGTATAACACCTTGTTGTAATATGCGATATGGTCGCCCGGCAAGCCGATGACACGCTTGATGTAGTCCAGGTTCGGATCACGCGGGTAGCGGAAGACGACGATATCTCCGCGCTCT
>CBDUKK010000041.1:0-9524 GCA_965367795.1 uncultured Gammaproteobacteria bacterium | reverse complement strand
ATCTGTCATATGAGAGCCTACACACCCCTTATTCATCTCCCTCTTAAATCACTGTTGCGGGGAGCCATAATATTTTTGGCATCAGCATCCATCGCTAGCCATGCGTCAGAATTCAGGCTAATGGAGAAGACGATAAATTAAAAGCGGTCGGTGACAGGTAAGAATCAATTACATAGTAGAAGTGTTCGTCATTTGCCACCGACCCTTTTAATTGATTAGATGTATCTGAACGTTCAAGTGATATTACGATGAGTTAGGTCATTCAATGCCGTCAGTAAATGCGCGATCGAATTTTAATTACATATCACTGTTAAGCATATTAGTAGTGTTGCTTAGCACTGGTTGTGCTTCGACGAATTACCTTCATAAGTCTGAGATATTAGATTATAAAAGCCGGGCGGAAATATTCAGTGATGGTGCTGTACAGGTAACGGCCAGCGCACTTTCTGATGATGAGGCATCTGATGTCTACGGTCTCACCCTTGCCAGGAAAGGCGTTCAACCTGTCTGGATAGAAGTCGAGAATGGCGATGAGGAAGCTTACTGGCTGATGTCTCCAGGTGTTGATCCAAACTTTTTTGCTGCTTCTGAGGTGGCGGAAGCGTTTGCTACCACGCATGAAGACGAAACCCAGGAGGTACTGGAGCGGCGATTTCAGGCGCTGGCTTTTCGCAATCCAGTTCCACCGGGAATGAAGGTGTCCGGATTTGTTCTCACGCACCACGATGAAGGGGTAAAGATTATCCAGGTCGACCTGGTCGCAAACCGCCGCCATAAATCGTTTACTTTTTTTTCAACCATCCCGGGGTTTTATTCAGACTACAGTAAACGCGAGGGCTTTATGCATAAACCCGGGGGCTTTGTGCGAAATATGTATGCTGATGAGGAGGTCACCGACTACGCCGATAGCGACAGCTTTCGCTCCGCTCTTGAGGCGCTGCCTTGCTGTGTCACCAACAAAGATGGCTCGCGTAACGGCGACCCGCTAAATCTCGTCATCATCGGCGGCATTGATGATGCTATGCCGGCACTTGTTCGTCGTGGCTGGCGACCGACCGAACAGACCTGGTTTGGTTCGGTAATGAAAATGATGAAGTCAGGTCTTTCCGGTGAGCGTTATCCTTATGCGCCGATAAGCCCGCTTTACCTGTATGGCAGACCTCAGGACTTCGCGCTGCAAAAGGCGCGAGATAACATCCATCAACGTAATCATCTGCGGCTCTGGTTGAGTCCGATGAGTTACCACGGCAAACGGGTCTGGGTAGGACAGATCAGTCGTGATATCGGTTCACGGTTCACCATTCACTCACCTTATCTTACGACCCACAAGATAGATCCGGACGTGGACGAGGCCAGGACAGCGCTGCAGGAAGACATGGTCTATTCACAGTCTCTGCTAAAACTGGGCCTGGTCAAGGGTGTTGGTGCCGCAACGAAAGACGCGCCACGGCGTAACCTGACGACGGATCCGTATTACACGGACGGTTTTCGCGCAGTGCTGATTTTTGATGTTAAGCCGACGGCAATAACCGGTATACAGTTTCTTCCCTGGGAAGGTCGTCAGGGCGGCTTTATCCAGCAATCCATTCAGCAGGAACAGCGATGAGAGCAGCGAACATGAGGTCTTATCACCTCCGCTTCTGCTGGCGAAATGGGATCATGCTGGCCCGTCTCCTGATGAGCACACTATTTCTTGCGCTGCTGGGATGCGCTAGCTGGCAGGTGCCCGCCGAGTTCGATGATACCGCATTACGCGCACGTGCAGAGGTGCAGCAGGTGAGGGGCGTAACATTGAGTGCCGCGGTACTAAGTACGGAAGACAGCCAGAGGGCCTTCGGTGTCAACGTTAACGAGGAAGGCATACAGCCGGTATGGATCGAAGTTGAAAACAGCACGAATCAGGTTCTGTGGCTGTTACGGTCCGGAGCTGATCCAGACCTGTTCTCACCGCTCGAGGTCGCCTGGTCTTTTCACGCCTCTTTCTTCGCGGGTGAAACTAATAACAGGCTCGATGAGCATTTTCATAACATGAGTTTTCAGAACCCGGTTTCTCCGGGCGCGAAAGAGTCGGGGATTATCTTCACCAATCCGCACCATATGACAAGGCTGCTCAGTGTTGATATTCTCGGCCAGGGGGATCTGTTCCCGTTTACCATATTTCCCCCTGTGCCCGATGACCAGACAGCAGAAGCGAGAGCAGTGCTTGTTAATACGATGCAATTGATAACAGAGGTAACTGTTGATATCAAGCAAGCTAACGTCTTACGCGCACGATTGGAGCAGCTGCCCTGTTGCGCGTCGAGTGTCGATGGAAAGGAATCTGCTGATCCATTCAACGTGATACTGATCGGTAGTCTTGCTGATATTGCATCTGCACTTGTGCGACGTGGCTTCAGGCTGGATGCATTGAACTTTGATAGAAGACAGCAGTTCTATGGTCGACCACCAGACCTTGTGGCACGTAAAAAAGGCCAGGCCGGTGTGCCGGCAAACTGGCTGCGTGTATGGGTAGCACCATTCAGCTACAAGGGTAAAGCGGTGTTTCTGGTACAGGCCGGGCGCCGACAGGGCTGGCGTCTGCAGGAGATTGAGGAAAATGACATGGTGTTGAGTCCAAAGGTCGATGAGGTCAGGAACCTGTTCATCCAGGATATGATTTATTCAAGTGGTTTAGAGAAAGTCGCTTTTGTCAGTGGTGTCGGTGCTACCAGGCCGGGAGAGTCTCGTAGCAGTCTTGATGCCAGTTACCAGACAGATGGTTTACGCGCGGTGCTGTTCCTGGTGACCCGTCCGCTGTCTTTGTCTGATCTTGAAATACTCGATTGGCATCCTGCACTGAAGCTGCAGGAGATCGAGGTTAAGCAGGAGAAAGACGATGCTGGCGACTAATTCAATCTTTTCGACCCGTGTCTGCGCAGCCAATAGACTCTCAGCCACTATCGTAGTAGCGGCAAGTATTTTAATTAGTGCCTGTTCCACCGCACCACTTTTACCGTACACGGAAGACACGCCCGCGCTCGTGCTTATGCCAGCTTCGCAGGCAGGCATAGATGATAAACGTGGACGTTTCCGGGAAATTTTCTGCGCAATTCTCGAGCAACGCCAGGCAACACTGCCAGACTACCTGCCGTGTGACGATGCGCTCACGCAGGTCGGTGCCGAGCCAGACAGTACAGGCCGAGATGTTGAACTTGGCTCTTCTAAACGTCGGCTGGTAGCAGTAATCGTTCCCGGAGTTGGCTGGGACTGTATTTCTGAATGGCTGGATTTGAAGTACACGGCAGCCATTCACGTTCGCCAGTTTGGCTATGACCAGGCTACTATAAAAGTAGATGCTTTATCGAGTTCTACAAATAATGCACGACAGATCCGCGATGCGATCATGGCAATGGAGCTGGAAGATACCGAGCCCAATATTGTCCTTATCGGTTACTCCAAGGGAGCACCGGATATTCTGGAGGCAGTCGTAACCTATCCGGAGATACGTAAACACATCGCTGCCGTTATCAGTACTGCTGGTGCGGTCGGTGGTTCACCACTGGCGAATGACGCAACGCAGTCACAAATTAATCTATTAAGACACTGGCCTGACGCTAAATGCACCGTCGGCGACGATGGTGCACTCGAGAGTCTACGCCCTGCGACGAGACAATCCTGGCTTGCCAATAATCCACTTCCCCGCGACTTTCCTTATTACTCACTGGTTACGTATCCGAACCCCGAGCGCATCTCGTCAATTCTTCAATCCAGTTACAATAAGCTGAGCCGGGTAGATGCACGTAATGACGGCCAGGTGATATTTTACGATCAGGTCATACCTGGCAGCGCATTGATCGGATACGTTAACGCCGACCATTGGGCATTGGTTATTCCCGTTGCCCGCTCCCATGAAAGCATTGGATCCATGTTCGTTGATCAAAACAACTACCCACGTGAAGCATTGCTCGAAGCATTATTGCGTTTCGTGGAGGAAGAACTTTCGGCATCAGAGAGGTGATGTTCTGAAGAACAAAAAATCTTTTAATATGAAGGCCATTGCATACATACTAAAAGGTAGCCCGATAGACAGAAGCAGTAATTCAAATTAAACCTTCACTACAGGTGGAATTAATCAAAGGATTAAGATACCTTACTGCAAGATACCAAGTAACATAGAAGAGATATCATGATGAAATTGACTCAGCTGGTTTGCATTATACCGATGCTATTTTTTATTACAGCATGTGATGAAAAACAAAAGACACAGGCGAAAGAGCCCTTACGTCCCGTCCGCACCATCCTTGCTTCCGCTAATGACGGTATTGCTGGCAGAGACTTTCCCGGCATCGTAATTGCTGAGAACAGGGCTGATATCGCGTTCAGGGTTTCTGGAAAATTAAAAGATCTGCTGGTCAAGGAAGGCGAAAAAGTTGTAAAAGGACAAGTTATCGCCCGCTTAGACCAAACCGACTTCAAGATCGAACTGAAAGACAAGCAGGCAACTTATGATAAATCTAAAGCGAATTTCACACGCTCAGCTACGCTGCTCGAACCGGGTCATATCTCACAGCGTGAGTTCGATGAGATAAAAGCAGCTTACAGCACGGCTGATGCACATCTTAGAGCAGCAAAACAAAATCTTATCTATACAGAACTAAAAGCACCTTTTGATGGCAGCATCACAAGGGTCCATGTAGATAATTTTGAAGAGGTTATGGGGAAAGGAAAGATAGCCACTTTACAGGATCTAAAGTCGATGCAGGTCGAAATCGACATTCCAGAATCGTTGATGATAAATGTCAGGCGAAGCGGAGAGCAACGAAAAGTACACGCTACATTCGATGCCATCAAAGATAAAAAATTTCCCCTAATATTTCGCGAAGTATCTGCGCAGGCAGATGAAACAACGCATGCTTATAAAGTCAGGTTCAGCTTACCGAAGATTGAAAACTACACCATTCTGCCAGGTATGACGGCGACAGTTGTTGCCGACAATGTACCTGCTGTCGATGGTAGCGAAGATGAAAGTGAGATCACCGTACCGTCGCATGCGGTACTGGAAGATAATAAGGGACGTTTTGTTTATATTGCTGTACCCGAATCCGCCTCATCGATGACAGGCATCATACATAGACGAAACGTTACAACCTCAACACTGACAAATACTGGCCTTATAATCACATCGGGTCTTGATCCAAATGACATGATAGTAATAGCCGGCATGAGCAAGATGCAGGAAGGGATGAACGTAAGATTGATGGTTAACCCTGAACTTATCGAGACAAAACATTGAACATAACCGCCATTGCGTTGAGGAACAATCGTACCACGATCGTTCTGATGCTGGTCATCCTGCTGGCGGGCTTTCAGTCGTATCTGAATATGCCCAGAGCGTATGACCCCGGATTTATTATCCGGGCTGCGCAGGTCATTACTTACTTTCCCGGCGCCAGTCCGGAACGAGTTGAGCAGCTGGTCTCGGATAAGATAGAAAAAGTTGTCCAGGAGATACCCGAGCTGGACTTCGTTACCAGTGAATCCCGCACCGGTGTTTCTATTGTCATGGTAAATATCAAGGATAGTTACAAAGACATGCGGCCTATCTGGGACAACCTGCGCAGAAAAATTGATGATGTGGAAGGATTGCCAGACGGCATCATCGGTCCTGTTGTCAATGATGAGTTTGGTGATGTTTTCGGCATCGTCATGACGTTGACGGGTGAAGGTTATAGTTATGCTGAATTAAAAGATATCGCAGATGATACACGCGACCAGTTCCTCTATCTGGAAGATGCTGCCAAGGTTGAGATACTTGGTGCGCAGGAAGAACGTATTTTTGTCGAATACAGTAATACCCAGCTTTCCAGGCTAAACCTGTCTCCGTCGCAGCTGCTGCAGATGTTAAGTAGCCGTAATATCATCATCCCGGGTGGCTCGATAAAGATTGGCAATGAGCGTATCGAACTGGAACCCAGCGGCAATTTCAGGTCCGTGGAAGAAGTTAAAAAAACAGTTATCAGCTTGCCCGGCAGTGACGAGATCCTCTACCTCAGCGATATCGCTGAGGTGAAACGCGGTTATGTTGATCCGCCCGCCAGCATGGTTCATTCTTCCGGCCGTAAAGCACTCGGCATCGCTATCTCCATGCGCGAGGGCGGTAATAATATCGCGCTTGGCGAAAAAGTGGAAGAAACTCTGAAGCGGATAAAAAACTCATATCCTTATGGTGTTGAATTCGACGTTGTCAATTTTTCACCAACAGAAGTAGAAAATAAAGTTAACAGTTTTGCCTCTAACCTGGTGCAGGCTATATTTGTCGTAGCAGCCGTTATGCTTGTCAGTCTTGGACTGCGTACCGGTCTTATCGTAGCGTTTTTGATTCCAGCAAGCATGGTCATGGCGATGTTGCTGATGGCTTTTTTCAATATCGGTCTGGACCAGATCTCACTTGCTGCATTGATCATAGCGCTGGGTATGCTGGTGGATAATGGCATCGTTATGACAGAGAGCATCATGGTCTCTATGTCGAACGGAAAAAAACCGGCCGAAGCGGCCATCGAGTCCGCTAATGAATTGCGAGTACCCTTACTGACTTCGTCATTGACGACTGCCGCCGCGTTTTTACCTATCTTCCTCGCTGAATCGAATGTCGGTGAGTTCACCGCATCGCTGTTTAAAGTCGTCACCATCACTCTGCTGTGCTCATGGCTGTTGTCTTTAACGGTTATCCCGTTATTATGTGTGTCCTTTCTTAAAGTGAAGCAGCAATCTGTCGATTATGATAGCCGCTTCTACAACGGGTACCGCCGTTTTCTCACCGTTTTACTCCGCTTCAGAATAAGTACGCTGGTTTTCACTGCACTGTTGTTCGCCAGTGCAATCTTCGGCCTGAAGTATGTGCCCAATATATTTTTCCCGCCTTCAGACCGGTTGTATTTTACGGTTGAGCTTACGCTGCCCATGGGCACCGCTATCGAAACCACCGAAACAGTCGTTAATCGTCTTGAAGAATTTATCAGCAAAGAATTAACGATTGCTGCCCGGGTAGATGCTGGGGCAGGTAACGAAGTCATTGACAAGGCAGGGCAGCAGGGTGTGACCAACTGGATAAGTTATATCGGCTCAGGTGGTACACGTTTTGTATTATCACATAATCCGGAACCACCTGGCAGTAACTACGCTTTGCTGGTGTTAAATACCACGGACAATGTAATCATCGATGAGTTAATAGTGCGATTGAACGACTTTGCCTTCGATCAGTTTCCTGACGTGCTCATCAAAGCGCAACGTATCAGCAGTGCTGCACCAGTAAATAACCCGGTAGAAGTCCGGCTTTATGGCAGCGATACCGATGCATTGTTCGATATCATGGAAGAGGTGAAAAATGAGATGGCTAATGTGGATGGCCTGCAGAACATTACCGATGACTGGGGGCAGCGAATTAAAAAACTCGTGGTAGAAATCAATCAACAGCGTGCGCTGCGCGCAGGCGTTACTAATGAAGATATCGCCATCTCGCTGCAGTCCGGCTTAAGCGGACTGGAGCTGACTCAATACCGGGAAGACGACAAAGTGATACCGGTGATATTTCGTTCTGTGCAAGCTGACCGGCAGGACATAAGAAAGCTGCAGTCATTGACCATCTATTCACAGTCAAAAGGTACCGCAATACCCCTGACGCAGGTCGCAGATATCAAGATCGTCTGGGAACCGGCAAAGATATTGCGGCGTGACCGTTTAAAGGCCATTACTATTGGCGCACAGCTGAAACCTGGGTTCACTGCGGCCGAGGGTTTTAACGCGATAAGCCCCCGCCTGGAGCAGCAGGCTGAGCAGTGGCCATTCGGTTTTCGTTATGAACTGGGCGGTGACGCTGAGTCATCGAAAAAGGGCAACCAGTCGATTGCTGATAAATTACCGATCGCTGCATTCATAATCCTGTTCTTACTGGTTGCGCAGTTTAACTCAATACGCAAGTCCGTCATCATTCTGACGACTATTCCTTTAGGACTGATCGGGGTAACCGCCGGTTTATTAATCGGCAACTCGTTCTTTGGTTTCATGACCCTGCTCGGTATCATCTCACTAGCGGGCATCGTCATCAACAACGCCATCGTTCTGCTCGAGCGCATTCAGCTGGAGATCGATGAACTGGGTCTACCGCCTTATGAGGCGATAATCTCGGCGGCACAAAAACGTTTCCGGCCTATCTTGTTGACAACGGCAACTACTGTACTCGGGTTAATACCGTTATACCTGGGCGGCGGTGAGATGTGGGAGCCCATGGCGATTGCCATTATGGCCGGCCTGCTGTTTTCAACCTTGTTAACATTAGGCGTGGTGCCGGTCATGTATGCCCTGTTATTCAGGATAAAACCGGCGAGTGACTGATGCGGACTCCAGGCGATAAAAAGTAATGAATCATTCAATATTAAAATTATTTCTTATTTACTTCTGTGTATCAATTGTCACGACGGGCTGCTCCAGTCTGCCTGAGCGAAATCCTTTGCCTGAGTCGCTTAGTGACGAGGCCCTTATTCCCGGTATCGATGGCGCACGATACTGGGCTGATGCGCCACCACCGGAAGTCGACAACTGGTTCCGATTAAGTAAAGAAGAACTGAAGACAAGATACCCGGACACTTATGGTAAAGCACACAACTACCTTGCCATATCCGGTGGCGGCCAGCGTGGTGCTTTTGGCGCTGGGTTACTCTGTGGCTGGACAGAGGCCGGTACCCGGCCTGAATTTACAATGGTTACCGGTGTTAGCACCGGTGCCTTGATTGCGCCATTTGCATTCCTCGGGCCGGAATATGATCACGTGATCGAGGAGATCTACACCAGTTATTCAACTACGGATCTTGTTCAACCACGCAGTAGTCTGAAAACGTTGTTCGGTGATGCGGCAACTGATTCAACACCATTACAGGAGAAACTTAAAGAGTATATTACCGAGGATGTAATGGCGGCGATCGCTGCAGAGTTTGAAAAAGGGCGCGTGCTCGATATTGTAACAACCAACCTGGATGCCGCACGGCCGGTAGCCTGGAACATCGGTCGCATCGCCAGTAGCGGTTCGCCGGATGCGCTGCAGCTAATACGTGATGTGATGCTGGCATCGGCCTCGATTCCTGCTGCATTCCCACCGGTAATGTTTGATGTGGAAGCAAACGGGAAGAGATACGACGAGCTGCATGTTGATGGTGGTGCCACCTCTGTTTTGTATTTATACCCTCTCGGGCTCGACTGGGGAAAACTCGCAGAGAAACTGGAAGTGAAAGGCAGGCCAAGCGTTTATATCATACGTAATGGCATTTGGCGAAAACAGTATGAGTCTGTCGATCGCAGCACTATACCGATTGCTATGCGGAGTATGGATTCACTGATGGGCAGTGCAGTTCTGGGTGATGCTTATCGCATCTATCTCGCGACGCAACGTGACGGTATCGAGTACCATCTTGCCTATATCCCTGAAGGGTTTGAAGAGGAATCCAGCGAGCCTTTCGATAAGGAGTATATGACGAAGTTATTTAATCTTGGTA
>CBDUKK010000040.1:0-9632 GCA_965367795.1 uncultured Gammaproteobacteria bacterium | reverse complement strand
TTCATTTAAACGGACACGTTTATGATCCAGTACAAAAAAAATTACAGCCGCAGCATCTTGTTTCAGTTTCTCATGTTATCAGTACTGTTAGGTTTTTTGCTCCTGATCAACCATGAGTTCCTGTTCAACTTCTACATCAGGAACCAGGCAACGAATACCGGCTATATCGTCAATGGCAGCATCCTTGGTTTATTCATCCTGGGCATCACCCGTATCATCACCCTGCTGCTGCGTTACAGCAGGGAAGAAAATGCGCTCTCCCGCTTTATAAGAAATGTAGAAAATGAAGAACTGTTGCCGACCGAGCGCATCAGCAAGAAGAGCCTGATCTACAATCGTTATACCTCGGTACTGGAGATCAGTAAGCATAACGTCGCTGTCAATCACAGTGCACTGGCATCTACACTGGTAGCAACCGAGAGCACACGGCTCAGCCTGCCGCGCTTCATCAGCAATATCCTGATCCTTACCGGTGTCTTCGGCACCATCATCTCATTATCAATCGCCCTGCTCGGCGCGTCTGACATCATCGACAGCGCCGATGGTATCAGTGGCATGAGCATCGTCATCCACGGCATGTCGACTGCGTTATCTACAACTGCAACAGCGATCATCTGCTACCTGTTTTTCGGTTACTTCTATATGAAACTCACAGACGTACAGACCGAACTGCTTAGTGGTATAGAACAGGCAACCACCCTGTACATAATGCCGCGATTCACCTACCAGACGGACAGCATGCTGCACGAGGTCGGCAACCTTGTTAAAGCATTACATGAAGCAGCCAGGACCATGACAAGCACGCAGGTCGATTTCGCTGAAGCGGGACGTAACCTCAATGAACTGACCGGTACTTATGCCAATCGCCTGACCAAACTAAGTTCCGATATCGAAGAGATCAAATCACTGTTACGACATGGCTTCCGTCTATCACCCGATGAATGATCAAACGCATAACTATAGAAGAGCTACCAAGTGAACGAAGAATTTGTTGATCTACGCAGTGGCCATCTGAACAGCGAGAGTTTCTGGCCGTCGTTTACCGACATCATGATGGTGGTGGTCATCATCTTCCTGCTCACTTCGATGCTACTGATGGTGAAGAACTGGGAACTGCTGGACCAGTTGCGTAACAGTATGGCTGCAGAAGAACAGGCGGAAAAGATCATCCTTGACACCTCGCAGGTAAACGCCACCCTGGAAGAGCAACTGGCACAGGCTCAGAATGAGATATCAATGCTGCGTATGCAGTTACTGCAGTCCGACGAACAGGCCAGCCAGATGAACATGGCTCTCGAGGATAAAGAACAACAGATCATCATCGTTCTATCTGAGAATGAGCAGTTAAAGAATTCGCTCATCACCAGCGAGAACAGGATTGCCAGCTTAAGCTCAAGGGTATCTTCCATGGAAGAGAACCTTTCTCAGCTCAACATCGACGTAGATCAAAAACAGAAAGCACTGGACGAAGAACGACAGAAAATCATCATCATCACCCAGGAGCGTGACTCACAGGCACGCAAGCTCTCTGCCCTGGAAGATGATTTTGGCTCACTGAAAGTCAAATACGACAAACTGATCAAGCCGGCACGTACCGCCAAGGGTAAATATGTTGTCAGCGTCAACTTTGAACGCATAAAAGACAAAGAACGAATCCGCTTCAAAGATTCCGGTGATAAAAATTATACCGTCGTTACAGAAAAAGAGTTACACAACAAACTTGCGAAACTCAAGAAACAGCATCCGAAAAAACTATATATAAAAATTGTTATTCCGAAGGAAAGCGGACTCACCTACAGCGAAGCATGGACATTTATGAAAGGGCTGTTGCAAAAGTATGATTATTATTACCAGGAATAATCGATATTTCGCTTAGTATAAACAGGTATTAACACTACAATAATACAGTGCCACAGGTGCATTTAGCTATATAGCCACATATAAACTATACTAGCTGATAAAAGAAATCATCAGGGATGCAAATACGGACCAGGATCGGAACAATCAAACAAGTCAAAAACGTTAATCCGGCTTGTGAGCACGATTATGACCAGATTGAGATTGTTAATACTACTATTCACTGCCTGCACATATGCAGCGGACGCGTCTGCGAATGAGGCAATATACCCGCTGGTCACCTACAAGTGCAACGAGCAAGCTGATATCATAACCCTGACTAATTCTATACTGAAGGGTAAAGAAGGCGCTTCTTACAAATATTCGGATGAAGATGGCACCTACTCACCATGGGACCTGGTCGAGATCGACCGCAGGACCGAACGCACCCGTATCGTAAGAACAAAAAAGATCGTAAAGACCTGTAAACTTAGTTCTGGCGAATACACCGTCACCATCGAACCGCAAGTTTTTAGCAAAAATCTCAGTGGCGCCTGCGGCACATCGATATCATCGGCCTTTACCGTCAGCTTCGATGGCTTTGATGTCCGTGAACGTACCCCATTTGAAGATTTCTGCCGTGGTAACTCGCCAATAATCACTCGTGTTACCGTATTCGGTAAGACCGGTGAAGTAAAGGTTAAACGCCTGCCGCGATATAAGTTTTACTGACAGGCACATGGTCGCATAATGCCTGTTTCCCCGTTGGCCAGCCGCCTCTGCTAAAAAGCACACAGCCCTCTCTAACCGACCAGCTTTGTCTGTTGTATCCCGTCATTTTCCTGTTATCATAGCGCTTTGTTCTGATAATCACTTACTGCCACCACTCTCAAAACAGGTAAATTCATCATGCGATTAAATATAAAAAACACAAGACTCAAGAGTTCAGCACTGCTAACTTTCTTATCCCTGTTGCTCGTATCATCCTGGTCTTTTGCATATAACGGACCTGCGCAAGATCCTCGAAACAAAGCATCATATACACCGACCGATCCCGCATATAACATCCAGACCACGCTGCAGAAGATAACCACGTTCAGCAGTAACTCGGACAAGGTCAACCCGGTGCAGCTCCGCGGCTTTATCGAAAACGAGATCATCCCGCATTTTGATTTTGACAATATGTCCCACTGGATAACAGGCCGTTATGCCCGCAACATGTCTGCCAAGGACAAGTCGGATTTTCAGCGCAACCTGCGTGAGACTTTCTTATCCAGCCTGTCGAAACACCTCGGCAGCTTCGACGCGAAAAACACAACAGTAAAATTCCTCAAGACACGCTACCGTGGACGCGATGAATCTTTTGTCAGCACCAATATTTATCGTCCTGACACGTTGCCTGTTCGACTGGATTTCCGTATGCGTCGTGATGGCGAAGACTGGAAGATCATCGACGTTAAAGCCAATGGCTCAAGTGCCGTTCTATACTATCGTCGCCACTTCATTGCCGAATTACGCGAGTTTGATCGACAGAGCCGTCGCCCTTACTAGAGCAGCATTATCAAAGAAACCAGCCAGGGCAATGAACCTGGGCGTAGAATCCTGGTCTTCATAGGGTGACGAAAACTCTTAGAGACAATGGTTTAAACGTTAATGAACGGCAACCCTGAAATCAGCCAGCACAGACCGAAACGGAAACGTGGCGGTCTGTTTGTTATTGCAGCCTTCATCATCGGGCTGATCATCCTCACTCGGCAGGAACCGGTTAACACCGTAACCTGCGATGCAAGTATCATTGCCAGCAAGCCGGACATTATAATGCTAGGCGCATGGTGGTGCACATACTGTTATCAGGCGAAGCGATATTTTCAACAGAACGATATCCATTACTGCGAGTACGATATGGAAAATACCTTGGAAGGCAGGCGTCTATACCAGGAAAATGGTGGCGGTGCGGTACCCATCTTATTCATCGGCGAATATCAGCTAAGCGGTTTTAGTGAACGACAGATACAAGCTGCATTAGCTTTACTCAACAAATAATCATGCTTACGAAATTACAAGAATTTTTTGAACAGTACCTTGGCAAAGACACAGAATCTGCGATACCGCTGGAGCGTCGCCTGCAGATGGCATCCGCAGCACTGATGGTTGAGATGCTGCATGTCGATGACCAGGTGACGACCGAGGAAGATGAAAAGCTACGCCAGCTGTTGACACAGCGCTTCATGCTGGAAAGCAGTGAGATAGAATCACTGATCGATCTGGCACATAATGAGAAGCATGAGGCCACCGACTATTATGAGTTCACTTCCTTATTGAACTCGCATTACACACAACAACAGAAAATAGATCTGGTTGAAGACCTGTGGCAACTCGCCTATGCCGACCATCAACTGGACAAATACGAAGAACACCTGTTGCGTCGCTTAGCCGATCTACTGCACGTACCGCATCAAGACTATATCCGTACCAAGCACAAAGTCCTGGACTCGTGATCAAGATCGGTGGGGGTTAATGCAAGGAACTCTCGGAACCCCACATATTATTGTAACGTTCAACGACCTCACGCACTTCTTCCGGGTAACCGATCAGTTCCATCTGCTGCTTGCCTTCTTTGAAGAACTGCCTCGCATCCTGCGGCAGATTTTCTATCAACGCATCATATGCCTGTTCTATCAGCTCGGGCTGATGACTGCGTGTGGCCACGATGCCATAGTTGAGGTTCAGCACCCGCCAGGGACGCATCATATTACTCTGATCGATGTCGCGCCTGATCTCGTTGTCACAGGCGTCGACAACCTCCTTGATCACGGCTGCAAGATCAGCCAGCATATGCGGCTCAGTGAGCTCATTTGCATATCCGGCAAGTGAATTTACCAGCATATCGATCTGAGACAACTTGCCACCATGACGCGCAACCCATAATGAAACAGGCACACTCAGGCGTATCAACTCCCGGTTTTGCTCACCGGTTTTATCCTGCACATGTGCCACCATGCCTTCGAGCAAGTCCAGTATATATTGACCTATCTTGCTGATATCCTTTTCTTCCAGCAGCCCCATACTCTCTGCACTCATATCTTTCTGCACGGCGCTATCAGCATCTGCTCTCGCCATTACATCTATCGCCTGGTCCATCGCTGCCAACAACGCTCGTGGTGAATTCACATCCTGATCACCCTGATCTGCATCCTCGATATACTCGGCAACAGTATTATGAAACAGGTCTCGAAAAGTATTAGCTTTAAATGAAAAATCCATCGTTTTAGTCTCAATTCACTACATTATTGCCAGCTATTATAAGTTAATATAAGCAGCAATACATTTACGGTTTACTGGAATACGATGAGATTACTGCACACCATGCTCCGCGTTGGAAACCTGGAGCGATCAATAAAATTTTATACTGAAGTTCTGGGCATGGAGTTGCTACGTCAGAAAGACTACCCGGAAGGCAAGTTTACCCTCGCCTTCCTTGGCTACGGGGATGAGAAACATAACACTGCACTGGAGCTTACCTATAACTGGGATACTGACAGTTATGACCTGGGCAAAGGTTTTGGACACCTGGCAATCGAAGTAGATGATGTATACCTGGCCGCAGACAAGATACGCGCCCAGGGGGGAAAAATCATCCGTGAACCGGGACCAATGAACGCAGGTACCACCCTGCTGGCCTTCGTCGCAGACCCGGATGGTTACGAGATCGAACTGCTTCAGCCAAAACCCTGATCTTCGTCACTAACAGCTACAGATTAATGAAACCTGAACTTATAGCATCACCAGGTATGATGGAAGACCTGCACGAGCGATTAACAGGTGTGACTTTGATCGCTGTCGATACCGAGTTTTTTCGTGAAACGACGTATTATCCGCAACTCGCACTGGTACAGATTGCAACAGCTTCGATCGTTGCCTGCGTCGATCCGCTCGCGTTCGATGCTAAAGCTGCATTAAGGAAACTGTTATTAGATGACAGCATCACAAAAATCTTTCACTCCTGCTCTCAGGACCTCGAGGTGTTATTTTACTACCTCGGTGAAGCACCAGGCGCCATCTATGACACTCAGATTGCCAACGCACTGCTGACCGAACATCACCAGATCGGCTATGCATCACTGGTGGAAGATGAACTGGGTACAGTGCTTGATAAATCACAGACACGGACAAACTGGCTACAACGGCCTTTGACCAAAAAGCAACTGCAGTATGCTGGCGATGACGTATTTTACCTCTACCAGTTACAGCACCTGCTCGATGAGAAACTACAGCGACTTGGAAGAAAAAGCTGGTTTGAAGAAGAGTCTTCAAAACTTCTCGATGACAGCAACAACTTCCAGGTGGCCGAAGAACATCTCTGGAGACGTGTGAAAGGCGCGACCAGGTTAAACCGGAATCAGCTGGCCACCGTGCAAGCCATCGCTGTCTGGCGTGAAGCACTGGCCCAGAAAAAAGACAAGACCAGGCGCAAGATACTGGCCGACGAAATCATCGTCAACCTGGCTGTAACGCCGCCAGAGAATCTAGTGACCATGGACCAGCGCATCGACCGCAGGTACCACTTTGATGACGAAGATAAACAACAGTTATTTGACGTTATTACAGCATCACTGGAAACACCCAGGGAACAATGCCCCGACAACCAGTTCAATACACTGGACAATGAACAGAAGTCAACACTCAAAAAACTTCAGCAACTAGTCAATAAAAAAGCAGAAGAACTGGGAATCTCCACTGCCATACTGGGCTCGAGAAAGGAACTGGAGCAATTAATCTTATGCCATAGCGAGCCAGCCGCATCAAACGCTTCAAAACTGAACATCTTGCAGGGATGGCGCTTACGATGTATCGGCCAGCAACTGATCGATAACATGAAATAAACGTTGTTTTGCATCATTAACAGTAATACTATTTATAACAGGTTCCTTTTTTGCTTGAAAGTCTTTATAAAACAAGCCATTATACTGATCATTAATCAACGCGAACCAACGAACAATAAACAGGCTCTAAATAGAGCCGACAATAACACAGTGATATACGATGAGGAGCCAGCATGCATAGTCAAGTCAACAAACTTATTAAAGTAATATTTCTATCTGCAATAGCACTGTTCAGCCTGAACAGCTACGCCGAGAACTCGAAAGAGTTTGGTGATTACGTCGTGCACTACAATGCATTCAGGAGTGATACGATATCACCCGAGATTGCAAAACGGTATGGTCTCGCCCGTGCCAACAACCGGGTTCTTATTAATATCGCGCTGCTGAAAAAGGTCCTGAACACCACCGGAAAACCTACCGCGGCCCAGGTCACAGGTCATGCCAGCAACCTGACTGGCCAGCTCAAGCAGCTCGAATTCAAAGAGATCAAAGAAGGAAACGCCATCTATTATCTCGCTGAAACAAAGATCAGCGACGGCGAATTCTTGAAATTTGATCTGAAAATAACCCCTGAAGGCGAAACACGCGCTGCCCGATTACAGTTCGACAAGCGATTCTTTACCTATTAGGATTACGCTACACAAACAGAGTGCGAAGAAAAAGCCAGGTTTCCTGGCTTTTTTTGAAGCTGAGAAAGCTGCAAGTAAAAGCACTCTGTCAATGAATCTGTCGCTGAACACCCCTGTCATGTGACAGCTTCGTTTCTACCACCTGCTTGCCTATCAATACGATGTAACCATGATGCCGCTCTCCGTAATCTAACGATTGGTCATCACTGTATTCAAAGCTGTACAAGCGGCAGATCTGAACATAACCACCGCCTCCCCTCCTCAGCCAGCTGCGCTGCCTCGTCACCGTCGCATCCAGCAATTGCAGGCCAGCCGTATCACACTTCTTTTTACATACAAAAAGTGCAACCTCATTACTCCGCTGAGTATCCCACCAGTACCAAAAAGCGGCTAAAATCAGAATTATTAACAGTAAATCATCCATCTTCACATATTACTTACTCACAATGATTTCATCGTACATGAATTTCCGATAAAATCACCCGTTAAATACGATAATTAGAAAAAGCCCTGAAATTTAATCAATGAGAAATATTATGCCTGCCGATTCGGACCCTAACACTCGCCCTTCTTCATACAGTTACGAAGACCTGTTGACATGCAGCCGCGGTGAACTGTTTGGCCCCGGCAATGCACAACTACCTGCGCCTAACATGCTGATGATGGACCGTATCACGCACATCTCAGAGACCGGTGGCGCTTTTGGTAAAGGCGAGATAAAAGCCGAGCTCGATATAAAACCTGACCTGTGGTTTTTCAAATGCCACTTTGAAAATGACCCGGTCATGCCCGGCTGTCTCGGCCTCGACGCGATGTGGCAACTCGTCGGTTTCACACTCGGCTGGAGAGGCCATGCAGGCAGGGGACGTGCTTTAGGTGTTGGCGAAGTCAAATTTACAGGTCAGGTATTACCGACCGGTAAACTGGTTCAGTACCAGATAGATATCAAGCGCGTTATCGCGCGCGGCCTGGTAATGGGTATCGCTGAGGGATCTATGTCGATCGATGGTCGTGAGATCTATACAGCAAAAAATTTACGTGTTGGTCTGTTCACTTCAACAGAAGATTTTTAAGGTATTGTAATGAAACGAGTCGTAATTTCTGGAATCGGCATAGTCTCATGTCTCGGCAACGATAAGAGTGCTGTACTGGACTCACTGCAACAAGGTCGTTCTGGCATTAAATTCAATCAACAGTATGCTGACATCGGCATGCGCAGCAATGTCGCCGGCAGCGTCGATATAAATATCGATGACTTTATCGATAGAAAGGTAAAACGTTTTATGGGTGATGCTGCCGCATTTGGATATATTTCGATGCAACAGGCCATAGATGATGCAAAACTCGACGATAGCCTGGTTTCTAATGTTCGCACCGGGATCGTCATGGGTTCAGGCGGCGCTTCTTCAGCCAACCAGGTAGAAGCTGCTGATATCCTCAGGGAAAAAGGTATCCGCCGCGTTGGCCCGTACATGGTACCCCGCACCATGGCCAGTACTGTGTCTGCCTGCCTGGCAACACCGTTCAAGATCAAGGGCGTGAACTACTCCATCAGTTCAGCCTGCGCCACCAGCACACACTGCATAGGTAACGCCTATGAGCTGATCCAGATGGGTAAACAGGACATCGTCTTCGCCGGAGGCGGCGAAGAAGAACACTGGTCGCTGAGCATGCTGTTCGATGCCATGGGTGCTCTATCGACGAAATACAACGAAACACCGGAAAAAGCCTCGCGTACCTATGATGCCGACCGTGACGGATTTGTTATCGCCGGTGGCGGCGCCTGTGTCGTCGTGGAAGAGCTCGAACACGCACTCAAACGTGGCGCACCGATCTATGCTGAAATCGTCGGTTATGGTGCAACTTCTGACGGTGTTGACATGGTCGCACCTTCAGGCGAAGGCGCTATACGCTGCATGCAGATGGCTACTCATGGTATCGAAGAAAACCTGGATTATATCAACTCCCATGGCACCAGCACCCCGGTAGGCGACACCAAGGAGCTATATGCCATCAAACAAGCCTTTGGTGACAGGATACCACCGATTAGTTCAAGCAAATCGCTGGCAGGCCATTCACTGGGAGCATCAGGCGCACAGGAAGCCATCTACACTATGCTGATGATGCAGAACAATTTTATCCAGGCATCTGCCAATATTGAAAACATCGATGAGAACGCGGCAGACATGCCTATCGTCACACAGCGAATGGATAACGTCGACATCAACCTCGCGATGTCCAATAACTTTGGATTTGGTGGCACTAACGCTTGCCTGGTGATGAA
>CBDUKK010000039.1:0-9655 GCA_965367795.1 uncultured Gammaproteobacteria bacterium | reverse complement strand
CCTTTGTGAAAATTAATTTGAGCAAACGCCCGCTGAACTGTTGTTTTTAATGCTGTTGAGTGAATAATAGGCGGTTAAACCGTGTACTTTTGTGAACTGCATCTACAATTAAAATAATTGTAATAATTGATCGTGAAGAATGTGAAATGGCTCAAATAACTAAAACGGGTATGTCCGAGCTCTGGGAGAACTCAGCAGTTTATGGTGAGAGCGCTGCCTGGTTAGAGTCGATGTATGAGACCTATCTTTCCGATCCCGATAAACTGCAGACGCGCTGGCGCCAGTATTTTGACGGCCTGCATTCTTCAGCTCGTTCTAAGGGCACCCCTGCAGGCAGTTACCTTGATAACGGGTTTAAAGTCACGTCAACACATCACGAGATTTCTCCGCGAGAGGTGCATGATTATTTTGTTAATTATGCACGCCAGAAACATGCACGCGGTTTTGAATCGCAGACGAATTACGATCACGAAAAAAAACAGGTTCACGTATTGCAGCTGATCAATGCCTACCGTTTTCGTGGTCACCAGGTGGCACAGATTAATCCGCTGGGTCGGCGACGTGATGCAGCGGTGGAAGAACTGTCGCTGGAGTTTCACGAACTATCAGAGAATGACCTTGATACCGAGTTTGAAACCGGCTCCCTGGGTTCGGCGGAATGCCTGACGCTGAGAGAGATCCAGGATCTTCTGCAGCAGACTTATTGCGGTACTGTCGGTTCAGAGTACATGCATATTCTGGAGACAAAAGAAAAACGCTGGATTCAGAAACGCCTGGAGCGCTCACGCAGCAGGGCCAAGCTCAATGATGTTGAAAAGATAAATATACTGCAGCAGTTAACTGATGCCGAAGGCCTGGAGCGTTATCTGCATTCGAAGTATGTCGGGCAAAAACGGTTTTCGCTGGAAGGCGGCGAGTCTCTGATTCCCCTGCTCGATGAACTGGTGCAATTTGCCGGGACTTTAAAGATCAAAGAAGTCGTTATCGGCATGGCGCATCGTGGACGCCTGAACGTGCTGGTGAATATATTAGGTAAAACACCGGATGTTCTATTCAGTGAATTCGAAGGCACGAAGCAGATCAATGAGCTTACCGGTGATGTCAAATACCACCTGGGATATGCCTCTGATATGGAGACACCGGGAGGCCCTGTTCACCTGGCTCTGGCCTTTAACCCTTCGCACCTGGAGATCGTTGGGCCTGTGGTGGAAGGTGCGGTACGTGCCAGGCAATGGCGACGTGGTGACCGGGAAGGCAGAGAGGTCATTCCGGTGCAGATCCATGGTGATGCTGCATTCTCCGGGCAAGGTGTCGTCATGGAGACTTTGCAGATGTCTCAGTCTCGCGGATACCTGACCCACGGCACGGTACACATCATCATCAATAACCAGATAGGTTTCACTACCAGTGCTCAGCAAGACGCACGCTCGACGTATTATTCGACGGATATCGCAAAGATGGTCGGCGCACCGGTGTTCCATGTCAATGGTGATGACCCGGAAGCCGTAGACATGGTGACCCGACTTGCTCTGCAGTTCCGGAAAAAATTCAAGAAAGATGTCGTAATAGACATCATGTGTTATCGCCGGCACGGTCATAATGAAGCGGATGAGCCATCGGCAACACAGCCGATGATGTACAAGAAGATCAAGGCGCTGGAAACCACGAGACAGATCTACGCAAAAAAAATAATACAGGAAAAAGTATTAACACAGGAGCAGTGTGACACCATGGCTCATAGTGTGCGCAAGATACTGGAGTCAGGTACCTGCGTCGTACCACATAAGCTGCCCGAGTCGCTGGCTGACCAGTCGACACATGTGAAGTGGGAAAAATACCTGTCAGATTCTATCCTGGCCGATGTCGATACCACTGTGCCCTTGCCGGTCATCCGTGAGGTGGGTGGTGTATTTGAAAACTTGCCTGCAAATTTTCAATTGCATCCACGCGTCGAAAAGATTATTACAGACCGTATCAAGATGACTGCGGGTGCCCTGTCGATAGACTGGGGTTACGCTGAACTGATGGCCTACGGTACCCTGTTGAAAGATGGTTTCTCGGTCAGGTTGTCCGGGCAGGATAGCGGGCGTGGTACTTTCTTCCACCGTCATGCAGTGTTGCACAATCAGCTGGATGGTTCATCGTTTGACCCGCTGCGAGAGCTGGGTGACGATAGTGCAAACTTCCGAGTATTTGATTCACTGCTATCTGAAGTCGCGGTGTTAGGTTTTGAATACGGTTTTTCGACGACGGAACCAGAGACACTGGTGTTGTGGGAGGCGCAGTTTGGTGATTTTGCCAATGGTGCGCAGGTAGTGATCGATCAGTTCATATCGGCGGGTGAACATAAATGGGGACGTGCCAGCGGCCTGGTGATGCTGTTGCCGCATGGTTATGAAGGGCAGGGTGCAGAGCATTCATCGGCAAGGCTGGAAAGATATCTGCAGCTCTGTGCAGTCCATAACATGCAGGTGTGTGTGCCGAGTACTCCGGCACAGATGTTTCATCTGTTGCGCAGGCAGATGGTACGCAACTGCCGCAAACCGCTTATTATAATGACACCGAAAAGTCTGCTGCGGCACAAGCTATGTGTGAGCACGCTGGAAGATCTGACGAATGGTGGCTTTAACTGGGTGCTGCCTGAAGTCGATGAGCTTGATAACAGGGTGAGGCGCGTCATTATCTGCAGCGGCAAGATTTACTATGAATTGCTGGAAGCCCGACGGGTCAATCGTATTCACGATATTGCTATCCTGCGTATCGAGCAGATATATCCGTTCCCCGGCGCACAGCTGGACGCCCTGTTAGCTGGATATTCCGATACCAACGATCTTCTCTGGTGCCAGGAAGAACCTAAGAACCAGGGTGCCTGGGACTTCTGTAAAGTACGTATACCTGCACTGATAGATCAGCGCTGGCAACTCGCCTACGCTGGCAGGCAGCCATCATCTGCGCCTGCAGTCGGTTCAGTAAAATTGCATGCACAGGAACAGCAGCAGATAATTAACACAGCCCTCGATATTTCGGAAGACTAATATGAGCATAGAAATTAAAGTCCCTGTATTGCCTGAATCCGTTGCCGATGCGGTCGTCGCCAACTGGTACAAGCAGGTCGGTGATAGCATCGGCGTCGATGAGGTGCTGGTCGATCTCGAAACAGACAAGGTGATCCTCGAAGTGCCATCAGTCAAACAGGGTGTGGTGCAGGAGTTATTGTTTTCGGTCGGAGATACGGTTACCGCCGGCCAGCTGCTTGCTGTCATCGATGATACGGCAAAAGCAGGGGCGGATTCTGAAAACTCGATGGTCGAGACGGCTGCAGAATTGAAGCAAGCACCGGCAGAGCAACCACAGATGAGTCCGTCAGTCAGGAAACTGATGGCGGAGCATGCTATCGATGCTTCACAGTTAACCGGCAGTGGAAAGAATGGCCGTATCATAAAACAGGATGTAGAGAGGTACCTCGCAGAAAATGCAGCGCCTTCAACAACGCTCAATGAACCCAGCCACGAGATGGTGCCGGTGGCAAGACAGCAGGAAGAGGTTTCTGGTGAACGCCTGGAGCGCCGTGTGCCGATGACGCGTCTGCGTGCACGGATAGCAGAACGACTGGTACAGTCGCAACAGGAAGCAGCCATACTGACGACGTTCAACGAAGTCAATATGAAACCGGTGATGGAGTTACGTACGCGCTATAAAGATGCCTTCGAGAAACAGCATGGGGTGCGCCTCGGTTTCATGTCGTTCTTCGTGCAGGCCAGTGTAGAAGCACTGAAACGTTTCCCGGAGATCAATGCATCCGTCGATGGCAATGATATCGTCTATCACGGTTTCTACGATGTCGGTGTCGCAGTGTCGGGGCCGAATGGCCTGGTTGTGCCGATCATACGTGATGCCGATATCCAGTCTATTTCAGATATAGAGAAATCGATCATCGATTATGCAAATAAAGCCAGGGAGAACAGCCTGACGATAGAGGATATTACCGGTGGCACCTTTACCATCTCTAATGGCGGTGTATTCGGATCGATGTTGTCGACACCTATAATCAACCCGCCGCAGAGTGCCATCCTTGGTATGCACAGTATTACCGAGCGCGCGATGGTGGTCGATGGCGAGGTAACGGTGTTGCCGATGATGTACCTTGCGCTATCGTATGATCATCGCCTGGTCGATGGCAAGAGTGCAGTCCAGTTCCTGGTGACGATCAAACAGTTACTGGAAGATCCATCTCGCATGTTGTTAGGGGTGTAGTCATGGTAAAAGCAAAAACTAAAACTAAAACTAAAACAGAAAAATGGGATGTGGTCGTCATAGGTGCCGGCCCGGCCGGTTATGTTGCAGCGATACGTTGTGCTCAGCTGGGGTTAAAGACCCTGTGTATCGATGAATGGATCGATCACGCGGGTGATTCCTCGCTAGGTGGCACCTGCTTGAACGTTGGCTGTATCCCGTCGAAAGCATTGCTCGAATCTTCACACCTGTATCAGCTGGCAAACTCGGAGTTTGAGCAGCATGGTATCGCCGTGTCTGCACTGGATATTAATGTTGAGGCCATGCTGGCAAGAAAAGACAAGGTGGTGAGTGATCTTACGCAGGGCATAAGGACGTTGTTCAAAGCCAACGGTGTCGCTGAGATCCACGGCCGTGCAAAGATCACTGCGCTGGATACAATCGTGATATCTGACCGTAAGGCCATGAAGCAGATAAAGAAAGTAAAAGCGAAAAACATCATCATCGCCACCGGTTCATCACCCATACGCCTGCAGCAGGCAAAGATCCAGGATGACTATATCGTCGACTCTGCTGCGGCGCTCGAGCTGGAAAAAGTCCCTGAACGACTCGGTATCGTTGGCGCCGGTGCCATCGGTCTCGAGTTGGGGAGCGTCTGGTCGCGTCTGGGTTCGAAGGTTGTGCTGCTCGAAGCGATGAATGACTTCCTGCCGTTAACGGACAGGAAACTGAGTAATATTGCAAAACGCAGCCTGCTGAAGCAGGGGCTTGATATCCATCTGAACTCTCGGATGATAGAGGCCAGGGTCAAGGATAAAAAAGTACATGTCGTATACGAAGATAAAAATGGCGAGCACAAAGAGGTGTTCGATAAACTGGTCATCGCTGTCGGCAGGAAACCGAACAGTGACCGTCTCTTCGGTGAGGAGCTGGGTATCGAAATCGATGAACGCCATTCGATCATGGTGAATAAGAGGTGCCAGACCAGTGTGCCGCATATCTACGCTATCGGAGATGTCGTTCGTGGTCCGATGCTGGCACATAAAGGTTCTGAAGAAGGCATCATGGTCGCTGAAAATATCGCCGGTAACCACCATGTCGAAGTCGATTATGATCTTGTGCCCTTTGTGATATATACCCATCCGGAAATTGCCTGGGTCGGTAAAACAGAAGAAGAATGCAAGATCGCCGGCATAAAAACAAATGTTGGAAGTTTTCCATTTGCAGCCAGCGGGCGTGCTCGTGCGATGGCTGAAACTGAAGGCCAGGTGAAGATCATCGCCGATGCAGAGACTGACCGGGTACTGGGTGTGCACATCTTCTCTGCACAGGCATCAGAGTTGATCGCGCAGGCGGTATTGATGATGGAGATGCAGGCGACTGCGGAGGACATGGCACTGACCATGTTTGCTCATCCGACCATGTCAGAAGCTATGCATGAAGCTGCACTGTCGGTTCATGGCCAGGCTGTTCATGTCAAAAACTAAAGTCTCGAAGCTGCGCACCCGAGCATGCAGGCTGTTCTCCTCGTACACCCGGCGAAACGAACAATAGAGATTTTCCCCCTGGCTCTCACCTTATTGCTGGTCAACGCTTTTATTTTTTGCGAACGACGGGGGCTTCGTGATTTAATACACGATTAATCAAGAACGACTTATCTAATATAAAGAGATAGCAATGAATTTACATGAATATCAGGCAAAGCAGGTATTTGCTTCATACGGCATGCCGGTGCCTAATAATCAGGTTGTCGAATCAACAGCAGCGGTCTGTGCCGCGCTGGAACAACTGGCAGGTGACCGCTGGGTAGTGAAAGCACAGGTACATGCGGGTGGCCGGGGTAAAGCGGGTGGCGTCAAGTTGCTGGATTCTGCTGCTGCAGTAACACAGGCAGTAGATGACATGCTCGGCAGCAGCCTGGTGACATACCAGACCAATGCGCAGGGACAGCCGATCAACCAGGTGCTGATAGAAGAGATCAGTAATATCAGTCGTGAGTTATATCTCGGCGCTGTCATCGATCGCGCATCACAGCGTGTCGTCATCATGGCTTCCACTGAAGGTGGCATGGAGATCGAAAAAGTCGCTGCGCAGACGCCGGAGAAGATATTAAAAACAACGTTAAACCCGCTGACCGGTCTGCAGCCATACCAGTCACGCGAGCTGGCTTTTGGCCTGGGCCTGGAAGGCGATCAGATCAAACAGTTCGTACGCCTGCTGGATGGTTTTGCAAAGATGTTCGTAGAGAAGGATCTCAGCCTGGTCGAGATAAATCCACTCGTGGTCACGGACGAAGGTCGATTGATCTGTCTCGATGGCAAGATCAATATAGATGACAACGCGCTGTATCGTCAGCGAGAGATCCTTGCCATGCGTGATGAGTCACAGGAAGACGAACGTGAGAATCGTGCCAAGGAATGGGACCTGAATTACATCTCGCTGGATGGTGATATTGGCTGCATGGTCAATGGTGCAGGGCTGGCCATGGCGACCATGGACCTGATCAAACTATGCGGCGGTGAACCTGCTAACTTCCTGGATGTCGGTGGCGGCGCAACCAAAGAACGTGTCAGCGAGGCGTTTAAGATCATCCTGTCGGACAGCAATGTAAAAGGGGTACTGGTAAACATATTCGGTGGCATCGTGCGCTGTGATCTGATCGCGGAAGGTATCATCGGTGCGGTAGAAGAGGTTCACGTCAACGTACCTGTCGTGGTTCGCCTGGAAGGCAATAACGCAGAACGTGGCAGCCGGTTATTGTCAGAGAGTGATGTCAATATCATCGCGGCAAGCGGCCTGACCGACGCAGCAGAAAAGATAGTTGCCGAAGTACAGAAGGTACAATGAAAAAAATAACGTCATTGCGAGTAACGAAGCAACCTGCTGTTGGCTACCGTTTGGCCTGCAGAGACTGCGGCGCTCTGCTCGCAATGACAGTACTATAAAGTGAATAGTTTATGAGCGTATTAATAAATAAAGAGACAAAAGTCATCTGCCAGGGGTTCACCGGTAAGCAGGGGACTTTCCATTCCGAACAGGCGATCGCCTACGGTACCAATATGGTCGGTGGTGTAACGCCAGGTAAAGGCGGACAGTCACACCTGGGGCTGCCGGTGTTCGATACGGTGAAACGGGCAGTGGCTGAGACAGAGGCAAATGCATCGGTTATCTATGTACCGGCGCCATTCTGTAAAGACTCTATCCTTGAAGCGATCGATGCTGGTATCGAACTGGTCGTCTGTATCACCGAAGGTATCCCAACACTTGATATGCTGCAGGTGAAGATCGTTGCGGATAGTGTCGGGGCTCGCATCATCGGTCCCAACTGTCCGGGTATCATCACTCCCGGTGAATGCAAGATCGGTATCATGCCGGGTGAGATCCACCTGCCGGGCAAGGTCGGTGTGGTTTCACGTTCAGGTACTTTAACTTACGAAGCGGTGAAGCAGACCAGTGACCCCGGTTTCGGTCAGAGCACCTGTATCGGTATCGGCGGCGACCCTATTCCCGGCACCAGCTTTATCGACTGTCTGCAGCTGTTCGAAAACGATCCGCAGACCGAGGCTATTCTAATGGTCGGTGAGATCGGCGGCAGTGCTGAAGAGGAAGCGGCTGAGTTTATCCAGTCTGAAGTGAGTAAACCGGTTACTGCTTTTATCGCAGGTGGTACTGCACCTAAAGGTAAGCGCATGGGGCATGCGGGTGCGATCATCGCCGGTGGCAAAGGTACCGCAGCAGAGAAGTTTGCGGCACTCGAGAAAGTCGGTGTACATACCGTGCGCTCGCCGGCCGAGCTGGGTAAAGGTGTTGCCGAGGCGACCGGCTGGTAGTCGTTCTGTAGGAGCGGAACTCGTTCCGCGATTTCTCTTTTACGCTACTTAGGTATGTGAGTTTTTCTCACGTGCTTCGCCTGTTTTTATTGGATCAGGTGTTTAGTATTTACTTTTTTTATTTCCTTAGGCCTTGCGGTATTCGCACCGCGGGCGAGGCATTCTGCTTTAGATTTTCCATTTCTCTTTTTGACGTTGCTTAGGTACGTGGATTGTTGCCGTGAGTTTCGCCTTTTACGGCGAGTTACTTTTTTTCATCAGCTAAAAAAAGTAACCAAAAAAAGCCGTCACTACGCCTGGCGCCCCTGCAAAAAACACAGGGGTTCCCATTGAGTCAGTACAGCTGTCATGCTGTGAAAAAACTCGCAGAAGACGCTCAGACAGTTTTCACAGAAAGCCCATGACAGCTGCACTGACTCAACGGCTTGGCTGATGTGAGATAAAGTCAACAACGAAAAACTTAAAGCAAAACAACAATAACCAAAAAGCACAGCACTTAACACTGACTCCGCTTTTGACTTTGAACTTCAGTCCACCTCAGTAAGCCAGCGTAATAGTGTTGTTATCATGGGCTTTCTGCGCCAGCTGTCTGAGCGCACGTGTTTTTCAACGTGGGCGAGTTCTGGCGCAGCATGATAACAATGCTGTTACGCTGGGAACCTCGTGCGCTTTACGGGGCGTAACTGACGTGGCGGCCTTTTACAAAACACGTCCTGTGTTTTGCCCTTCGGGCCAGCCAAATAACGGCTGTTCAATTTTGCTCCATGCAAAATTAGTCTGGGTACTCTTTTGGGCTGTTGCAAAAGAGTACCTCGCCCGCGGTGCGAAAATCGCGGATTACAATATTCAACATGTCCCTATGTTTCACCCCTATCGGGGCTTACGTGAAAAAATGTTCAGTACAGTCTTTTCCGCTTCTACAACATGCATATCGTCAGTGGCCTAAATCCGCAATAACTATTTAAAGGTACTCAGTCACTATCAAACAAAAACTCCCCATGATTAGAAAAAGATTAATCAAATTTCTCACTTATCCATTCACTAATCAAATCAGCCACAGCCTCGCTGGACTTTCTATCACTCAACATATGATCGCTGTTTGTTATATCGACTAATGTCGATTCACCACTGAGCCAATGCTGTATCTGTCTCGCGTTCTCTTCACCGACAACGGCATCATTTTCGATGTTGATTATGAGCGCAGGCTTGGTGAACTTCGTGAGTACTGCCTTCATGTTAAACGCTCTCACATCATGGACAAACTCAGGATCTATATCAAATAGCTGTCCTGCGACTTCGAAGCTAGAAGGCATATCATTATCGAGCAGGCTAATGGATGAGTCATCCAGGTGATGTAACACATGTGCCGGCTCGAAAGGTGATGCCACGGTGACGACACCTTCTATACATTCACTAGACTGAGCCACCGCAAGTGCTGTTGTTCCACCAAAACTATGTCCAACGATATAAGAGGGTGCCTGGTAGTTCTGCGTAAGAAATTTGATCGCGCTTTTCAGGTCATCCTGCATGCTGCGGAAGGTCGTCGTAGCAAACGCACCCTCACTGTTGCCCAGCCCGGTAAAATCAAAACG
>CBDUKK010000038.1:0-9682 GCA_965367795.1 uncultured Gammaproteobacteria bacterium | reverse complement strand
TTGGTCGACGAGCCTTCGAGCATGATGCTCGGCATATGCTCCCGGTTCTGACCATAGCGGACAACACCGAGCTGACTGTCTTCTGTCATCCAGCGGATGACAGCACTATCTTGAGTCACCATCTGTATATAAGGTGCACGATAACCCGTTAACATGCTTCCCTGGAATACGACGACAAAACGGCCGACCCCGTATGCGAGAGCGACGATAACAATAAATTTAACAAGCTTTTTTATCAAGGACATTCCCAACAGTATGACACACCGAAACAATACATATCATTGATTATGATACAATGTCCGGCGTTCAGTAATAACCAGGCGGTTGATTTTACGAGTTAATTTGATGTGCAACAACTAAATATCAACTATGAACGCAACGTGATATCCAGACCGATCAATAAGAATAAAAGACCTGCATCCGCTCAAACCAGTATCCGACAATGATGTCATTCATCAACAAGCTGCCGCGCCTTCACCTCTACGTTGTCACTGTCCTATGCCTGTTTCTGGTCATACAGACGGGCCTGCGGATAATCTTCTGGCTGAAGTTTAATAACCCGGATGACCCGGTGGCCACTGGTGACCTGATCTGGTCATTCTACCTGGGGATGAAATTTGACCTGCAGGCGTCGCTAGGCACCCTGTTACCCATACTGATACTGGGCTGGATCAAACCGCTACACCCGGTGTACAGTCGGTTCGGCAAGCACCTGTGGGCGCTCTATATCAGCCTGGCGATTATCGTGATGTACCTGGTCTATATCACCGATGCCGGGCACTATGCCTACCTGCAACAGCGGCTGAATGCGACCGCATTGCGTTTCCTCGAGAATCCTTTCATATCGGCCAACATGGTATGGCAGACCTACCCGGTGATCAGCGGCGGCATACTATTTATCCTGGTCAATGCCATCACTATCTACCTGTTCCTGAAACTTACCGGTCTGATCGGCAGCACCGATGCTGATTCGGCTTACTGGAGCGATAGACGCTGGTATCAAAAAACCGCGCTCGTCCTGGTCACTATACTCGTCGTATTTTTCGCTCTGATGGCAAAGGTCTCATGGTACCCGCTGCGCTGGAGTGACGCTTTTTTCAGCACGCATGCATACAGCGCACAACTGGCCTCGAACCCGGTCATCTATTTTTCGAACACCCTGAAAAACGTCGCCGAGACCTATGACCTGGAAGCGGCGAAACAGGCCTACCCGATGATGACTGACTACCTCGGCATCCAGCAACCGCAACAGTCTGACGATGGCACGCTAAATTATGACCGTTATCATGATTACGGCCAGACCGCTGACATGGCAGGCAACAGGACCAATGTCATCGTCGTCATCCTCGAGTCTTTCGCTTCGTACAAGACAAGTCTCTCCGGCAACCCGCTGCTGCCGACACCCCATATCGAGAGACTGGCAGGGGAAGGTTATTACTTTAAGAACTTTTTCACTCCGAGCACCGGTACCGCTCGCTCTATCTGGACATTCGTCACCGGGCTGCCAGATATCGAAAAGAACAAGACCTCTAGCCGTAACCCGCTCATCGTCGACCAGCACACCATCATCAATGCTTTCAGGGATCATAAGAAACTCTACTTCCTCGGCGGCAGTGCCAGCTGGGCCAATGTTCGAGGCCTGCTGTCATCGAACATCCCGGATCTCAGGCTGTTCGAAGAAGGCAGTTATGACTCACCCGATATCGACGTCTGGGGGATCTCGGACCTGAGCCTGTTCCGTGAAGCGAATGCTGTTCTGAAAGACGAGACCGAGCCATTTTTCGCGATAATTCAGACCTCGGGCAACCACCGCCCCTACACCATACCGGATGACAACGAAGGTTTTGTTACCTGGACGGAAGATGACCTGCAGTTCGATGTTCAGAAATATGGCTTTCAGTCACTGGAAGAACTCAATTCTTTTCGCTTCATGGATCACAGCGTCGGGCATTTCATGAAGATCGCAGAAAAACAGCCGTATTTTGAGAACACACTTTTTGTCTTCTTCGGCGACCACGGAATCCATGCCCCGACTGGCGCGCACATACCGGCCTATGAGGCCCAGCTCAATCTACAGGGACTGCGTGTACCCCTGGTCTTATATGGAAAAAGCGTTATCGGAAACAGCCGGGTCTTTGATACAATAGCTGGCGAAGTCGATGTGCTACCGACCATCGCCGCAGTGACCAGGACAAGCTACCTGAATACCACGATCGGCAGAGATCTGACCGATGCAGCATTTGATGACGACCGTTATGCATTCACCATCGAACATGGCAGCGGGCGTACTATCGGGTTATTATCTGATGACTATTATCTTCTGATGAAACCCGATGGCAGCAGCAAACGGCTACACCATCTGACGGGTGACGACCCACGAAGCGATGTATCAGCAAAAGATGTCGAAATTGCAGACTTAATGACTCGAAAATTGACTGCGATCTGGAACACGGTTCGTTATATGCGAGAAAATAACAAACCAGAACAATAAGCAACAATAATCACACAGGAATAAATTCATGAACATCTCAGTTATCGGCACAGGTTATGTAGGGCTTGTTACAGGCACCTGTTTTGCGGAAATGGGGCACAACGTCATCTGCGTTGATATCGACGAGACCAAGATCACTAACCTGAAGAACGGCATCATGCCGATCTATGAGCCCGGCCTTGAAGAGATGGTGGTAAAGAATGCCAATGAGAATCGCCTGCACTTCACCACGGACATCAAGCAAGCATCCGAGAAGTCATCCATACACTTCATCGCTGTTGGCACCCCGCCGGGAGCCGATGATGCGGCTGACCTGCGTTTCGTACAGGAGGTCGCCCGCCAGCTGGGGCAGAGCATGACGGCGGAATATAATGTCGTCGTCGATAAATCCACGGTACCTGTTGGTACTGCAGATAAAGTCAGCGCCATCATCGATGAAGAGATCAAAAAACGAAATCTCGATATCGAATTCGATGTGGTCAGCAACCCTGAATTTTTAAAAGAAGGCACCGCCATCGATGATTTCATGAACCCGGACCGGGTCGTGATCGGTGCCGACAGTGAACGCGGCCGCAAGATCATGCATAGCCTGTATGCACCGTTTACACCGAGCCATGAACGCATCCTGATCATGGGTGTGCGTGGCGCCGAGATGACAAAATACGCATCAAACGCCATGCTCGCAACCAAGATCTCCTTCATGAACGAGATCGCCGAATTATGTGAGAAACTCGATGTCGATATAGAAGACGTCCGCCAGGGTATGGGTTCAGATTCCCGTATCGGTTACGAATTCATCTATCCCGGCTGCGGTTATGGCGGCTCCTGTTTTCCTAAGGATGTCAAAGCACTGGTACGGATGGCAGCAGAAAACGATGTGCCTTATAACGTTCTCGATGCTGTCGAAATCCGTAATCAGCGCCAGAAAGAACGCATGTTCGTGAAGGTCAACGATTTCTACGATGGCGATGTAAACGGCAAGACATTCTGCATGTGGGGACTGGCATTCAAACCGGGCACCGATGACATGCGAGAAGCGCCATCACTGCAGATAATCAATGACCTGGTTAATGCCGGTGCAAAAGTTCAGGCATACGACCCGGTGGCCAAAGAAACCGCAACCATCGATATCCCGGATGAATGGCTCAACGATGGCCGTGTCAAAATACTGGACGACCAGTACCAGGCGATGGAGTCGGCTGATGCCCTGATCCTGGTGACCGAATGGAAGCAGTTCAGAAATCCTGACTTCAATTACATAAAAGAGAAACTCTCGCAACCGGTTATCTTTGACGGCCGTAACCAGTATGATCCGGAATTGATGACCAGCTTCGGCATTACCTATTCCGGCATCGGGCGAACCAGAAGCGACAGCAAATAAGCACGGATATATAAATGAGTAAAAAACGCATCTTAGTTACCGGCGGCGCTGGCTTCCTCGGTACCAACTTAACCAGACGCCTGCTCGATGATGGCAACCATGTCATCAGCCTCGATAACTATCTATCAGGCCTGAAACAGAATGTCGCGATATTCGAAGACCACCCTGACTATGAGTTTATCGAACACGATATCATCGAACCGATAGATCTCCAGGTCGATGAGATATACAACCTGGCCTGCGCGGGCTCACCACCTAAATACCAGGCCGACCCGATACACACCACCAAGACAAACGTATACGGCATCATCAATATGCTGGAACTGGCGAAGAAGAACGATGCCAAGATAATGCAGGCATCGACTTCGGAAGTCTATGGTGACCCGGAAGTACACCCCCAGGTCGAGAGCTACCAGGGTAACGTCAACACCCACGGCATACGCTCCTGCTATGACGAAGGTAAACGCTGTGCAGAATCACTGTGTTTTGACTACATGCGCCGTTTCGGTGTAAAGATAAAAGTCGCCCGTATCTTCAATACCTACGGCCCCTACATGGATGCCGAAGATGGCCGCGTGGTATCAAACTTCATCGTACAGGCGATCAACGGAAAATCTCCAACCATATACGGTGACGGTTCACAGACCCGTTCATTCTGTTACGTCGACAACCTCATCGAAGCTTTCCTACGCCTGATGGCATCACGCGATGACTTCTATGGCCCGGTCAATACCGGTAATCCGGGTGAGTTCACCGTGAAAGAACTGGCAGAAAAAGTCATCGACATGACAGGCGCCGATGTTGAGGTCACCTACCACCCCTTACCGCAGGATGATCCGACCGTGCGCTGCCCGGATATCACGCTGGCACAGAAAGAACTTGGCTGGACGCCGGACATAGCATTACAGGAAGGCCTGGTGAAGACGATTGAATATTTCAAGAGCATCAACTAACAGCGAGCCCGGCTATAACCCGATGGCAATAATCTAATGGCTAAGATCAGCGCCTGCATCATCTCTTTCAACGAAGAGAAAAAAATCGAAGACTGTCTAAAGAGCCTGGCAGGCATCGCTGATGAGATCATCGTGGTTGATTCCAACAGTACCGATAATACGGTAGCCATCGCACAGAAGTACACCGACAGGATCATCCTGCAGGATTTCCTCGGCTTCATCGAGCAGAAGAACTTCGCCGTGCAGCAGGCGGAGAACGACTGGGTACTGAGCCTGGACTGTGATGAGAGGCTGTCGCCTGAACTACAGGATGCGATAACAGCTATCAAGGGCTCGATCGAACAGGCCGACGCTTACCGGATGCCGAGAAAAACTTTTTACATATACCGCTGGCTGAACCACTGCTGGTATCCCGACCTGAAGATCCGCTTATTCAATAAAAATACCGCATACTGGGGCGGCACCAACCCGCACGACCACATCGTTATCTCATCCAGCAACATCGTTCAGCTTGCCGGCGATATCTACCATTATTCGTTCGACAGCATCTCTGATCATATACAGACCATCGACAAATTCACCGAGATCGGTGCAGATGAGCTGATCAGGAAGCATAAGTCTTTCAATATACTCAGCCCGTTTACACATTCGAGCTGGACATTTCTGAAACTGTATATATTCAAACGCGGCTTCATGGATGGCTTCGCCGGCATTGTCGTCTCTGTACTCTCAGCGATGCATGTCTTCGTTAAATACAGCAAAGCCCTCATCAAACGCAAACAGGGCAACTGAAGATGAACATCCTGCAATTATGTCTATCCTCGGGGCTAGGCGGTCTGGAACTCTACGTTTACCGTGCCAGCGATGCACTGCAGGGCAGTCATAAGATAACGGCAGTTCTACAACAGGGCAGCAAACTGGACGACTATTACAGGGAGCATTCATCTATAAAACGTCTTCACCTGAAACGTCGTGCTGGGCCATTGCCGATCATCAATGCCAGGAAGCTTGCAGGCATAATCGATGACAATGATATCGACCTGGTGCACATGCACTGGGGCAAAGACTTTGCGCTGGCAGCGTTCGCCAAGGTATTTTCCAGGAGAAAACCCAAACTGGTATACACCCGGCAGATGATGGTGACCCGTTATAAAGACGATTTTTACCATCGATTTTTATATTCACAGCTCGATCTGCTGCTGACCATTACCCGACAGCTGGAACAGCTATATAAAAAATACATCCCCGGCGAGAACCTCGGTGTCAGGACACTCTACTATGGCGTCAAACCCCCGGAGCACGTTCTCGGCCATGATGAAATCGCAAGCATTCGAGAAGATAAAGGATTCAGCGAGGACGACTTCGTCATCGGCCTGTTCGGGCGGCTCGAAGATGGCAAGGGACAGCACCTGTTGATCAAGGCCATGTCGATAGCCAGGCAGAATAACAGGGAGGTAAAAGCCCTGATCGTCGGCCATGAGATGGAAGCGGGCTACCGGCAGGTACTGATCGAGCTGACAGAATCACTTGGTGTGCGCGACAACATCACTTTTAATGACTTTGTCGTCGATCCACAGCAGCTGATGCAGATCTGCGACGCTATCTGTCTTACCACCTATGAGGAGACTTTTGGCCTGGTGCTGCCCGAAGCGATGCGCGCCGGCATTGCGGTCATCGGCAGCGATAAAGGCGGTGTACCTGAGATCATCGATCATCTGAAAACTGGCCTGTTATTCGAGTCGAAGAATGAAGACAGTCTCTATCAGCAGATCGCATGCCTGTATGACGACCCGGCGTTGAAACAGCAGCTTGCCAGCGAGGGCAGGAAAAAGGCAGACAGCATGTTTGATAACGACCTGCATTTCAGTCAACTGGAAACCATACTTTCGGAAGTCGTTAAAAGATGAGTAAAAAGATACTTGCCATACGAGTCGGACGGGTTGGTGATACGGTGATGATGACTCCGGCGTTAACCGCCTTACTGCAATATTATCCGGATGCGGAAATCACCCTGCTGCTTAGCCCGGTGGGTAAATTACTACTCAAAGACTTTCATCCTAATATCAGGGACATATGGACGTGGGACCGAAGCGGTATATTCAAACCGATAGCAGATAAAAACAGGATTCTAAAAAACCTGAAAACTTCGAAATTCGACAAGATTATCTGCTTTGACACCAGTCCGCGTATCGCCGCCCTGTTTGATGGCTTAGATACCGAATTTCACCAGTACAAAGGCAGCCAGGAACTGAAGCATTGCGCTAAAGCCTACCTGGATTTTCTGGCTGAAGCCTGCGAAAAACCCGTGGTCGATACCTATAATTACCTGCCCGTCGATCAGCAAGCACGCGCTGAAGTAGAGGTAGAGCTCGCCAAAAAAGGTATCTCCGTCGATGATACTGTTTTGATGATACACCCGACCTTTAGCGGATACTCCCGGTTTGGCATCAGGAAAAGGAAAGCCAAACTACGCAAGCTATGGTCACCTGAGAACTATGGCGCCCTGGTGAAAAAGGTCACTAATCTTCAGGCTGGCCCCGATAAACCGGTGAAGGTGTTTATGATCTTACTGCCAGATGAACTGACATTTGGTGAGAAGATAGTCAGGCAGAGCGATAACAAAGCCCTGTTGCTCAAGTCAGAATCAACCTTTGAACGTTACAAGGCAATGATACAGAGAGCCGACGTATTATTGACACCAGACTCAGGTCCGATGCATATGGCATCGGCATTAGGCACCAGGATAGTCGCCTTCTTCTCGATGAAGGACCCGGGTGACTGTGGACCTTACATGGATCCGTCGAAATTCATCGTGCTGCGCTCAGAGAGCATGCCGCATCCGGAAAAGGGAATAAATGCTATCGATGTCGAAACGGTCTATCAAGCTTGCGAAAAACTATTGACGGTCGAAAATATCTGATCACGTCTTTCTGAATAAACCGATCCATGCTTTCGGCTGCCCTATCAGTCTGAACGATAAACGATAGATTAAGTGAGACAGCCTGTTGACTAACCTTGGAATCGGATACAGAGCGGCGCGCATCTCCAGCGTGCGATAATACTTGAGCTGATATGCCAGTCGCAGATAGTAAAGATCGACCAGTTCCAGCACGTGTTCAGAATGGTATTGCACCTGGGTAGCTTTACCTCCGAATATACTCAGGATACCGAGGTGGGTGTAAGGTTTGACATGATCAAAGTCATCATAGAACGAAGGGTTCATCACCGGCGTCGCAACCAGTAACAGACCGCCAGGCTTCAGGCAACCGAGGTAAGACTCCATAAACTGGATCAGATCCTGGTACTGGAAGTGTTCGATTATATGTGACATCACGAGGACATCATACTTATCCTTGTGCTGCTGCATATCGAATGCGTCAACAGAAACCACGTTCAAGCCTTTCTCGCAGGCCATATCAACTAATGTATGATTAATCTCGACACCCGATACATTGTTATAACCCAGAGACAGGAGCTCTTCCATCTTGTCCCCATAGCCACAGCCAACATCTAAAATTGTAGAATCGTTTCGCACATACCCAGAAAGAAGCTTACCGATCCTCTGCGATTCATATGACGCCATATTGTATACCTTACTTATATCGATAATATATCGATGCTAACGGGAGGCTAATTTTATACCGGCCATTCGATCCATGCATTATAATTCATCTAAATCTATTAGACTAAACCGTCACACATTCACCCTCAGCGGCTAAAAAAACACATGTCATCAAATCCGCATAAAATACTGATTATCAGAAATGACAAACTCGGTGACTTCATGCTTGCATGGCCTGCCATTTCCCTGTTGAAAAAACAGTATCCTGATTGCGAGGTTACCGCACTGGTGCCGGAGTATACCGCGGCCATGGCAGAACAATGTGAATGGATAGACAAGGTGCTCATCGACAACAGACGATCATCTTCCATCAAAGATATACTGGAGTTATCCAGAGCTATTAGAAAGCATCAGTACGACGCTTCGATCTCGCTTTACTCTGAAGCGAGGACAGCCATCGCGCTATGGCTTGCCGGCGTTAAGACCCGAGTTGGCCCTGCGACAAAACTGGCGCAGATATTTCTGAACGATACGATGAGACAGAAACGCTCTCGGTCATCAAAGCCCGAGTACGAATATAACATCGATCTCGTCAGGCACTATGCAAAACTGAATGGCGATGACTGTACGGAGACCGTGACACCGCCATACCTTAAATTTGACAGACAGCAGATACATTCACTGAAGGACAAGTACCTGCAACAGAACAATATACCTGAAACAGCAAAAGTAATAATAATTCACCCCGGCACCGGCGGCTCTGCCATCAACCTTTCGCTTCAACAGTATGCTGCACTGGCGCACAACATAGCGAAGCATACGGATGCATTTTTTGTCATTAGTGCCGGACCCGGTGAATTCGATATCGCTAAAGACCTGGCAGCACTGTTAACCGGAGTGCGATATGGTATCCACCGGTCTACCAGCGGTATCGTCGAGTTCTGTAAATTCATCAATATTTGCGACTTGTTCATCAGCGGGTCGACCGGTCCACTGCATATCGCAGGCGCTCTTGACGTAAACACCGCAGCATTTTACCCGGCCAGAAAGTCAGCAACAGCTCTACGCTGGCAGACCACGAACTCTGCTGACAAGCGATTATCTTTTTCACCGGAAAGGTATACTGGTGAAAGCGATATGCAACAGATCGATGTGATCAAATCTGCAGATGATATCGCCGACATGTTCCTGAGATAAAAGTATAGCGCAATGATTCCAGCTAATAAAAAACCTGTTTCGACGATAATCATCTCGGTGTATAAAGACCATGTTGCGCTCGCGCTGATACTGGACAG
>CBDUKK010000037.1:0-9758 GCA_965367795.1 uncultured Gammaproteobacteria bacterium | reverse complement strand
AAGACCCTGTCAGGATGTTACGTGCACTGCGTTTTTCAGCAAAACTCGATTTTGAGATCGACGAAGAGAGCAGGACACCGATCTTTACACTGGGGCACCTGTTGCAGGATATCCCCGCGGCCAGGTTGTATGAAGAGGTGCTAAAGCTTTTTCACTCGGGACATGCACTGCGCAGCTTCGAACTGTTACAGGAATTCGACCTGTTAAAATACCTGTTTCCCGAAGCGGCCAGGTCGATAGAATCTGATGGCAGTATCGTCGATATGCTCACCATTGCGATGAATAATACTGACGAACGTATAAGAAAAGATATGCGCGTCACACCCGCTTTTCTGTTTGCAGCATTGTTATGGCATCCGGTAAATTCCCGGGTCAGAGAGATGGTTGAAGGCGGTATGCCATATTCCGTGGCTATCCAGAAAGTTGCCACCAGGGTTTTAAGCCAGCAGTCGGCCAGTGTATCGATACCGAAGCGATTTACCACGGTGATGCGAGACATCTGGGGACTGCAGACGCGGTTTCATTATCGTGCCGGCAAGCGTGCTGCAGCTGTACTCGATCATCCAAAGTTTCGTGCAGGTTATGATTTTTTATGTATCCGCGCCGCGGCGGGTGAAAAGATTGCCGATGGCGACCTGGAACAGGATTGCCAGTGGTGGACCGAGCTGCAAAAGCAGAATGCAGAGCAGCAAAAAAATACGTTATTTTCAGGGGCGGGTAAATCCAGATCAGGAAAGCCGAAAAGACGTCGTTCTTCAGCAAAGAAAAAAGCAAAAAAGCCAGAGAAAGAATAAGCCTGTGCTTACCATCGGTTCGATATAAGACTCGTGACTAACAAGATTGCTTACATAGGTTTGGGTAGTAATATAGAACAACCCTATCTGCAGATAAAGAACGCGATCACTGCCCTGGATGGATTGCCGGACACCAGGGTGACAGCCGATTCTGGATATTATAAAAGTAGACCGATGGGGCCGGAGGATCAGCCAGATTATGTCAATGCGGTTGTTAAGATCGAGACTGCGCTGGATGCGGCTGATCTGCTTACACGCTGTCAGCAGATAGAAGACAGGCAGGGGCGCGTCAGATCACGGCGCTGGGGTGAGCGCTGTATCGATCTCGATGTGCTGTTGTTTGCTGACCAGCAGATAAAAACAGATAAACTTACGGTACCGCATCCGGGAATCACTCAGCGTGATTTTGTTTATATACCGTTGTTAAAGCTGGATCCGGCTGTAGCAATACCTGGAGAGAGCGCATTAAAAGATTTGCTGCAGGCTGGTAGTGATCTGATGTCAGATGAATCGACGTCAGATTATGGTTGTCAGTATGCTGGAGATATAGACAGGTAGTATTTATGGGCGCAGTATTTGAACAACAAAACTTGTCATCGGAGGTAACGCCAGAGATACCTGGGTTTATCGTTATCGAGGGTCCGATCGGTGTCGGTAAAACCACGCTGGCGAACAGGCTGGCAGACTCATTTGGCAGCGACCTTTTGCTCGAGGGAGCAGAAGATAATCCATTCATGGAAAAGTTTTACGAAGACCCGAAGGCAGCAGCATTGCCGACCCAGCTGTTTTTCCTGTTACAGCGTGCGCGCCAGTTAAAAGAAATGAAACAGGAGGACATGTTCAATCCGGTACGGGTCGCGGATTTCCTGATAGAAAAAGATCGCCTGTTCGCAGAGCTGACACTGGATAGCGATGAGCTCGACCTCTACGAGCAGGTGTATGCCAGCCAGACTATCGATATCCCGCGCCCGGATCTTGTGGTCTATCTGCAGGCGCCGGTTGAGGTGTTGCTGGAGCGCATTCAGAAACGTGGCCTGAAACATGAAAGGTTTATCGAGGCCGCTTATCTGCAACGTCTGTCTGATTCTTATATCCAGTTTTTTTATCAGTATAATAATGCGCCGTTATTGATCGTTAACGCAGCTGATATTGATTTTGCGAATAATGATGATGATTACCAGTTATTGCGTGAGCAGATAATCGAGGTAAAGTCCGGTCGGCATTACTTCAATCCGACACAGGTGTCGCTTTAATAGCGGTGAGTCTTAAATAGTTGTAGCAGCGGATCGTGATCCACGATTTTACTCAGATAATATGTTGATATGAGCACTCAGACAGATACTCGAAAAAAAATGACCATCCGACGGCTGGCCGAGATGAAGCAGGCAAAGGAAAAGATTGCCTGCCTGACTGCCTATGACGCCAGTTTTGCAGTTTTGCTGGAAAAATCAGGTGTCGATGTCGTGCTCGTGGGTGATTCGCTGGGCATGGTGATCCAGGGCGAGGAAACGACCTTACCGGTCAGCATAGAAGATATGCTGTACCACACGCAGTGTGTTGCAAAAGGACTGAAAAATGCACTGCTGATCACCGACATGCCTTTCCTGAGTTTTACTTCTGAACAAGAAGCGGTGTTGAATGCCGGACTGTTTATGAAGCAGGGCGGTGCACACATGGTGAAGCTGGAGGGCGGTGTCGACCAGGCGGATACCGTTTCAGCACTGAGCCGTAATGGCATCCCTGTCTGCGCACACCTGGGGCTGCAGCCACAGTATGTCCATAAGATCGGAGGTTACCGCGTACAGGGCAGAGAAGGCGCTGCCGCCGAGCAGATGTTATCCGATGCCCTGACACTGCAGCAGGCGGGGGCAGATATGATGTTGCTGGAATGTGTGCCAGAATTATTAGCCCGCAAGATAACTGCGGCACTGGATATCCCGGTCATCGGTATCGGCGCGAGTGCTGAGTGTGATGGCCAGATACTGGTACTCTACGACATCCTTGATATCAGCCTTGGACTGCGGCCAAAATTCAGTAAAAACTTCATGGCCGATGGTAGCGGAATACAGGATGCGATCGAGCGTTATGTTACCGCAGTCAAGGATGGTGAGTTCCCTGCTGCTGAACACGTTTTCAGTTAATACTATTATTCAGTCATTCAAACCATGGATATCTGTCAGCAAATCGAGCAATTGCGCACAATCGTTGGCGGCTGGCGCAGGTCCGGCGAGACCATCGCGTTCGTGCCAACCATGGGTAATCTGCACCAGGGCCATCTGTCACTGGTAGAGATAGCACAAGAAAAAGCATCCCGGGTGGTGGTCAGTATCTATGTAAACCCATTGCAGTTTTCACCAGATGAGGATTTTGACAGTTATCCACGTACGCTGGAAGCTGACCTGGATAAGCTGAGAGCGATGGATGTTGACCTGGTCTTTACCCCTGACGACAGCATGATCTATCCGGGCGGGGAATCGCGAAGTACTTTTGTCGAAGTACCCGGCTTATCGCATATCATCGAAGGCGAGTTCCGTCCTGGTTTTTTTAGAGGTGTTGCAACCGTGGTGTTGAAGCTGTTCAACATGGTACAGCCCGATTCGGCGGTATTTGGCGAGAAAGACTTCCAGCAGCTGCTGGTTATCCGGCAGATGGTGGATGACCTTGATCTGCCCATCGAGATCATCGGCGCTGAGATCAGGCGTGAAGCCGATGGGCTGGCGATGAGCTCGCGCAATAGCTACCTGGAGCCAGTGGACAGGCAGAATAGCCGGCTATTATCAGCGTCATTACAGCAGCTGCGCCAGGAAATCGAGCAGGGCATAAGCATCGAACAGGCAGAAAAAAACTGCTCCGAGACCTTGAAGAGCAACGGTTTTATCGTGGATTATGTCACGCTCCGTGAAACTGAGGGTCTGAAGAAAGTGTCTGATCAGCAGCTGACCGCGAATACAGAGTTAATAGTGCTGGCTGCAGCCAGGCTGGGGCGTACGCGCCTTATTGATAATCTGAAGTTTAGCGTTGGCTTATAGACATAATCAATTCATAGACTTGAAGCAATTGCGCGGATAGCTGATAATACGCATATATAGATGTAGACCCTGTCGAGGTAGGCATCGAACAATAACTGACAAGATCTTTATGGAAATTACACTTTTAAAAGCAAAGCTCCACCAGGCGACTGTTACGCTGACCGAACTGGAATATGAAGGTTCCTGCGCGATAGACTCAGATCTGTTATCTGCTGCCGGCATCCATGAGTACGAGCAGATCCATATCTACAACCTGAATAACGGTGAGCGTTTTACCACTTATGCTATCCAGGCAGAAGCGGGAAGCGGTGTGATTTCAGTCAATGGTGCGGCTGCCCATAAAGCCAATAAGGGTGATCGTGTAATCATCTGCTGTTATGCCAGGTTATCTCAGCATGAAGTCGCCAACTTTAAGCCAACGCTGGTGTATCTCGACGGTGATAACCGGATTGCCCGTACCTCAAACCAGATACCGGTTCAGGCTGCCTGACTATCTAATATCACTGCAGAATATCACTGCAGAACATCACGGCTGAACGTCATAGCTGAACGTTATTGCGAGCGACGCGCGGCAATCTCTCTAGTATGACGCAGGCGACTGAAGATGAATTCTGTCATCTCTGAAAATTTCTGATACTAAACGAGCTGGTCATGCAATAGTTTGAAGATTGCCACGCTTTGCTCGCAATGACAGGGTATTGAGTTATTCGGGTTTGAGTTGTGCCTGCTGCAGTTTAAGCGCTTTCAGGTCAGCCTCATTGTTGCAGAACTCGATCTCTGTAATATCGATTTTTGGGTCAGCCAGTTTTTCATCACATTCATCCGTGTTGCTGCAGTCAGTGCAGCTCTGCATCTGCTGATTGATGTCTTTCACGCTGTTCTGATAGATATAATCCGTTTTACTGATACCCAGTGCGCTGAGCATGTTGCTCAAGCGTAAGCGACTGAACTCCTGTTCCAGCTTATGGTGAAATTTTCGACCATTGATCAGGTTGATCATAATCGTATAAGAAAGGCGCAAGATGAAACCCGCAACTAAAAGCACGAGCACACCGCCTACAATCATTGTCATAGTATCCATCGCAGGATGGTAACAATGGCAGACGGTCATGCCATTGATGTAAGTCATGAAACAGGCACAGGGCTTGATTAAGCCTGTGTGCAAGTCAGCAAGCGTTAACCCGTGTTGCGCATACCGGCCGCGATGGCGTTAATACTGCGTAACAGTGGATTCAGCCATCTTTCTCGCTCATCATCGCTCAGTGATTTATCCCGGTAGCGTTTCAGCAGTTTGATCTGTATATGGTTCAATGGGTCCAGGTATGGATCACGACGCATCAGTGACAGTGCCAGCGGTGGGATATCATCCAGCAGGTGGTCCATATTCGACACTTTCAAGGTGATATAGAGAGTACGGTCATGTTCGTCCCTGATCATCTCGTAGATGCGCCGGCCGGTCTCTTCCGAGACGCACAGTTCTGAATACTCTTTTGCTGTGCGTGTATCTGTTTTATACAAAGCCATCTCGGTATTACTGAGCAGGGCTTTGAAATAAGGCCAGTGCTGATACATATCGCGTAACTTCTCAAGGCGGGAAGGGTCATCACCGATCCATTGCTGCAGTGCGCTGCCGATGCCGTACCAGGCCGGTAAGGTCTGTCTGGCCTGTGCCCAGCCAAAGACCCAGCCGATAGCACGGACCGACGATTTAGAACGGTCACCTTTCTTGCGGTGTGAGGGCCTTGAACCGATATTCATCAGGGCGATCTCGCTCACCGGTGTCGCTTCGTAAAAGTAGTCGAGGAAGCCTTCAGTGTTGTCGGTCAACTGGCGATAGCTGCTTTCACCATAGGCCATGATCTCGCGCATGATAGCCATGTTTTCTTCGGTTGCGGTCGATTCGCCTGGCAGGATCTGATAACGGCTGGCCAGCATCAGGCCGGTAACGCCGAGCGTTAACTCATAAACGGCGGTTTCCGGGTTACTGTATTTATTGGATAAGACTTCACCCTGTTCGGTGAATTTTATCTGGCCGTGTACCGTGCCTTCCGGTTGCGACAGTATGGATTCATGCGTCGGGCCGCCGCCGCGACCGATGGTACCGCCGCGTCCATGGAACAGCCGGCAGTCGACCGAATGCGCGTCGGCGAGGCTCATGGCTTTTTGCTGGGCTTCAAACAGCTGCCAGGATGAAGCCAGGATACCGCCATCTTTACATGAATCAGAATACCCCAGCATCACCTCCTGCAGGTTGCCGGAGGCATTCAGCAGGGCCCTGTAGGTTTCATCATCGAACAGGCTGCCGAGCACACTTTCGATATGATTCAGGTCTTCGATGGTCTCGAATAACGGTGAGATCCTGATCTTGCAGAACCACTCACCATCGACTTTTCCTGTCAGACCGAGCAGTGTAGCCAGGAACATGACTTCGAGTACATGGCTTGCCTGGTGGGTCATCGAGATGACGTATTCACCAAATGCCTGCGGGCTGATCTCGCCATACATCTTTTCGATGACGTTGAAGACTTCCAGTGTTTCCTTGTTAGCATCACTGAGTGAGGAGGGATCAAACTTGATTCCTTCACACTGGTGCTTGATGAGATCTGAGAGCAGCTCGATGCGCGTCGCTTCATCCATGCTCTCATAATCCATATAGGTATTGCTCTGCTGCAGGATCTGTGCAACGGCTTCGCTGTGTCGTGTTGATTCCTGGCGGACATCCAGTTGCATCAGGTAAAAGCCGAATGTTTCTAGCAGTCTGATCAGGTCCTTGAGTGCGATATCGGCAATTTTCTGGTCGTCATGGCTATGCAGGGATTCACGGATGAGAACCAGGTCGGCGAGGAACTGGTCCTCAGAAGAATATGCATGTGGGTACTTGCTGATATCTACTTCGTGATCTGAACCACTGGCATCGATCAATGCGCGGGTCTTGTCCAGGTTCTGCTGTATCCGGTAACGCATGAAGGCGATCTTGCGTTGATAAGGTGAATGCGTGTAAGCCAGGGGGTTGCTGACAAAGATCTCGAAGCGCATCGGCTCGTCTTTGCTCAGGCTCTCGCTAAATTCACGGCTCGGCGTGCATAGCTGGTCAGAGTGTGTCAGGTGCTTGAAAGCTTCATTCAGGCGCCTGATGTATTCCTGCAGCGTGGTTCTGGACTGTAATCGCAAGGCAAGCTCAGTGGTCTGAGGGGTAACGTTTGGATTGCCGTCACGGTCGCCACCGATCCATGAACCAAATTTCAGGAAGCTGGGTACTTTTATCTGAGCGTTCGGGTAGTGGTCGCGGATTCGATCTTCCAGGTTTCGGTAGACCACGGGTACTGCGTCAAACAGGCTCTCTTTGAAATAATAGATGCCGTTTTCGATCTCATCACGCACCTGCGGACGGTTCTCTCTGACCTCGTTAGTGTGCCACAGGATATGTATCTGTGTCTCTAACTCGTCGATCACATCCTGCCGCTGTGCTTTACCCAGGCGGGTATCACTGAGCTTCTCATTAGTCAGGAAAACACGGCGTAAGGCATACATGATACTGCGGCGTTTTGCCTCGGTAGGGTGGGCAGTGATCACCGGGATATAGGTCAGCCTGTCGAGCAGGGTCTGCAGGCGTTCTGCTGACATCCCCATTTCGATGAAACTGCGTAATGCCGAGTCGAATGAGCCGATCCACAGTTCGTCCCCTTTGCGCCTCTGGCGGCGGCGCTGCTGTAGCTGTGAGGCCTCTTCAGCGACGTTGACCAGGCTGAAATAGGTGCTGAACGCCCGCACCACCTGGGTAAGCGTCTCTTCATCGAGTGATTCGATCAGAGCCATCAGACGTGCACGTTTTTCGCTGTCCTCTTTCTTGTGCAGTTCGATAAATCCGACACGCAGTTTTTCTACCGCATCGTAAACTTTCGGACCGGCATTGGATAACAGCACGTTACCCAGCAGTCTACCAAGCAGCTTTACTTTGGCGCGTAGCTGCTTGTCGGTGGTGGCCGTATTGAGCAGGCCGGCCAGCTTGGGTTGATCCGAGCTATTGTCTTTCGGGGTGCTGGATAAATCAGCAGTTTCAGCATTGACCGGATCAGACTCGGTGGTGTCATTCATAAGCAGTAAGGTCGACGGTACGTGACCGTATATAGACAAAGCCTCGAATTATAACGTATTTAAGGATTCCCTGATACATGTCAAAAATCCCCCGCGCCGAGTGCTATACAGCTCGTCAGCACAGATTAAATTACGTACAATGCAAGCAGTTTTATACCATGGTTGGGGACGGGTGCAATACCGAATCCGAACCGATTTTATTAAGATTCTCAATAACTGTAAAAAGTCGATATCATGCCTAAATTAACAGAACTTGCCTCATGGAAAGCGCTACAGGCGCATTTTGATCAGATCAAAGATGTCCGTATGCGCGACCTGTTCGAACAGGAGGCGGGACGATTTGATAAATTCAGCACGCAGATGGATGATATCCTGCTGGATTTCTCAAAAAATCGTATCAATGATGAAACCTTTCGTCTGTTGTGCGAGCTTGCCCGGGAAGTCGGTGTCGAAGAATGGCGTGACAGGATGTTTTCCGGTGAGCCGATCAATATCTCCGAGTTTCGCCCGGTACTGCACACCGCCCTGAGAAACCGCAGTAATACGCCGGTATATGTCGACGGCGAGGACGTGATGCCGAAGATTAATCGCGTGCTTGCGCAAATACGATATTTTTCAGAACGAGTACGAGGCGGTCACCTGCGCGGTTATAGCGGCCATCTGATCACCGATATTATCAATATCGGCATCGGCGGCTCAGACCTGGGGCCAAATGTGGTCTGTGATTCGATGAAACCTTTCGCGCAACGCGGGATGAATGTTCATTTCGTGTCGAATATCGATCCGACTCATCTGACCGAGATCCTGAAGATCGTCAAACCGGAGTCAGCCCTGTTCATCGTTTCGTCGAAGACATTCAGCACCCAGGAAACCATGATGAATGCACAGAGTGCCCGCAAGTGGTTTGTGGAAACCACGGGTAATGAAAAAGCCGTGGCGCGACATTTCGTCGCTGTCACTACCAATAAGCGTGCCGCTTCTCAGTTTGGTATCCTCGATGAAAATATGTTCGAATTCTGGGATTGGGTCGGTGGCCGCTACTCGTTGTGGTCTGCGATCGGTCTACCTATCGCGCTATACCTGGGGATGGATCGCTTTGAAGAATTTCTCGAGGGTGCGCATGCCATGGATATGCATTTCAGGTCTGCGCCGATCGAGAAAAACATGCCGGTCATCCTGGCCCTGCTCGGTATCTGGTATAACAACTTTTTCAATGCCCAGAGCCATGCGGTGATGGCATACAACCAGTACCTGCGTCGTCTGCCGGCCTATCTGCAGCAGCTGGATATGGAGAGTAACGGCAAGACCATCAACCGTCAGGGCAAGCGTGTCGACTATCTTACCGGCCCGGTTATCTGGGGCGAAACCGGCAGTAATGCGCAACATGCTTTCTTCCAGCTGCTGCACCAGGGCACCAAACCGGTACCCGCTGACTTCCTTGTTCCGGCGCGTAGCGAGAATCCACTGGGTGAGCAGCACAGTGTTTTGCTGGCCAACTTCTTCGCGCAGACGCGTGCACTGATGAACGGCAAGACCGAAGCCGAAGCGCGTATCGAGCTCGAAGCTGCGGGATTAGCTGAAGATATTATCGAGGATGTATTACCGCATAAGGTCTTCGAAGGAAACAAACCGACGAACTCCATCATGTTCGAAAGTCTTGACCCGAGAACACTTGGTGCGTTACTGGCCCTGTACGAACACAAGGTTTTTGTCCAGGGTGTGATCTGGGATATTAACTCGTTTGACCAATGGGGTGTGGAATACGGAAAACAGCTGGCAAGTGATATACAACAGGAGCTGGCCAGTAGAGAAAATACCACGCGTTATGACGATTCGACCA
>CBDUKK010000036.1:0-9783 GCA_965367795.1 uncultured Gammaproteobacteria bacterium | reverse complement strand
GTAAAGTCTGGTTCTCTATCGCCTGCGACAGGGTCTTACCTTCTCCGATTATATGATCCTGGCCGATATAATCTGCCAGGCCTTGCGGCCGCATCCTGTCGGCCAATGGCCGATATGGCTGTGTGTCTTCAGAGAACAGTTCGGCAGTCATGTAACTTCAGACGGACTAGCCGCCAAAGACATCGACGCCTTCAGGGGGGCTGAATTCAAAGATCTCTCGAGAAAGTTTCTTATTGGTATGCATATCTGAAAATACGATGTCAGTGACCTGCTCGAACTGATCATGCAGCTGCATAAAACGTAATCCGCTCGCATCCAGACCAACGACGATTTCACCAAAATCAGACTCTTTAGATTTACTCATCAGCTTTAAACGATACACGCCCTGTTTTTCATCCAGTGGTGTCACATCGAAATCCTTGTGCAAGGTCGAACTGTCTTCCAGCAGTGCCATCGGTGTAGCCGGTAAACCGGCCGACTGTTTTTGAACGGTCACCTGTTGCAACTCGACATCATAGATCCATATTCTTTCACCATCAGAAACGATCACCTGCTCATAGGGTGACCGGTAATTCCAGCGAAACCTGCCCGGCCTGTCCAGGTAGAACTCCCCCTCTGTCTGTTGCAGCACCTCACCTTCATGTGTCCGTAATGTCTGCTGAAAAGTTGCTTCCAGTGTGTGCGTATTCGCCAGGAAGTCTTCCAGATAAGTTTCACCCTGGGAAGCCTGTTTACTCTCGGCCATTGCACTTGCGATGCCAACAGTAAATAACAAAAAGATATTTAGTAAGATAGGTTTCATTATCACTCAAATTTACCGCCTGTCATCTCGAAGGCTTCTGCTAAAGATCTTTACAGGCAATATGACAGCCTGAAAGTTCATGATTTCCTGTTCTGCTCGAAATGACAGTATGATTTATGTATTACTGCCAGTATGTTACCGGCGTAGCGTTATTCACAATTATTCCGGCGGTGGCGGCGCCAGCACTTCACGCGAACCATTCGACTGCATCGCAGAGACGACACCTGCCGCTTCCATCTCTTCGATCATCCGGGCAGCACGGTTATAGCCTATCTTCAAACGACGCTGCACATAAGAGATCGATGCTTTACGTGTCTGCGTTACGATGACTACAGCTTCATCATACAGCGCATCGACATCATCACCGCTGCCGTTTGCCGGTTTTTCTCCAGGCAATACCGTGGTGTTTTCCTGGGTTATCTCTTCGATATAATCCGGATCATTTTGTTCCTTAAGAAAAGAAACAACTCTATGCACTTCATGATCATCAACAAAGGCGCCATGAATTCGCACCGGGTGACCACCGCCCGCTTCCATGTATAACATATCACCATGGCCGAGCAGGTTTTCTGCACCCATCTGGTCGAGGATAGTCCGCGAATCAACACGCGAAGACACCTGGAACGCGATCCTTGTCGGTATGTTCGACTTGATCAGACCGGTCACCACATCGACCGATGGTCTCTGTGTTGCCAGGATCAGGTGGATGCCCGCAGCACGCGCCTTCTGCGTGATACGTGCGATCAGCTCCTCGATCTTCTTACCGACGACCATGAACAGGTCAGCAAATTCATCGACCACGACGACGATATAGGGCAATGGTTGTAATTTTTGTGGCTGCGAGCCGGGCGCATGATGGTCCGGATTGAATGTTGGATCTTCCAGTGGTACACCTTTCTCTATCGCTTCTTTTACCTTGCGGTTATAACCGGCGATATTTCTCACGCCGAGGCCAGACATCAGTTCATATCGGCTCTCCATCTCACCGACACACCAACGCAGCGCATTCGCTGCTTCTTTCATGTCGGTGACAACAGGCGTCAGCAGGTGCGAGATACCCTCGTAGACGTTGAGCTCGAGCATTTTCGGATCGATCAGGATCAGCCGCACTTCATCAGGTTTACTCTTGTATAACAGGCTCATCAACAGCGCATTAACACAGACCGACTTACCGGAACCCGTGGTGCCTGCCACCAGCAGGTGAGGCATTTTGCAAAGATCCGCGACCACCGGATTACCGCCGATATCTTTACCCAGCCCCAAGGTGAGAGGCGATGATGATTTATCGTACTGCTTGGACATGAGGATTTCACTCAGTGAAACGATCTCGCGATGTTCATTAGGAATCTCCAGTCCGACACAGGTTTTACCGGGAATTACCTCGACGACAAGGATACTGGGCACTGACAGCGAACGGGCCAGGTCTTTGGAAAGCGCTGTTATCTTACTGGCTTTTACCCCGGGTGCAGGTTCCATCTCAAAACGGGTGATGACCGGCCCCGGATGCACGGCGACCACCTCGACCTCGACACCGAAATCAGCCAGTTTGATCTCGACCAGCCTGGACAGGGCTTCCAGCGCCTCGTTGGAGAACCCTCTCTCCTGTGGTTTCGGCGGGTCTAGCAGGCGTAGTGCCGGCAGCTCCGAGTCGGTGGGTGCTTCGAATAACTGGATCTGCTTCTCCCTGTCCATGCGTTCAGAGATCTCAACTTTTTTGACGACCGGCTCGATGCGCACGTCCTTGGTACCCCTGGATTCACGCACTTCCTGTTTCTTCTTGCTGGCTGCCATCACTTCCTGGCGCTGTAACCTGGCTTCTTCACCGGCTTTTAGTGTCTGCCGGTTTTCTAATATGCCAAGTATCCTTGTCGATACCCAGTAGTAGCTGACCAGGGCAGCATATCCGATGGTGTCGATCACCCGGAACCACGAGATGCCACTGAACAAGGTTATTCCGGCGAGGAATACCGCCAGCAGTATAAGTGTCGAGCCCAGTAATCCCAGGGCACTGGCCATCGCATCACCCAGCCATCGGCCGAGGATACCGCCACCATCAAGTGGCAGCACACCACCGGTGGTAGCAAAATGCATGCTGGTCAATGCGCAGCCCATAGCGACGGTGACAAAAAAGCCGGCCCAGCGAATACCGAGCTCGTGATAATCGATATCTTTATCAACTTCGATATGATTACTGCGCAGCACAAGCCAGCCGCTATAGGCGATGATCACGGGGAAAAGATAGGACAGGTAACCGAACAGGTTATAAAGCACATCGGCAAACCAGGCACCGACGACACCAGCGGCATTATGGATCGACTCCCTGGAACCGGTATAGGACCAGCCTGGGTCAGATGAGTCGTAGGTGATCAGTGCGGTGAACAAAAACAGGGCAAGCGCCATCAATACCAGCATTGCACCCTCGCGCAGACCTCGCTGCAGCTGTGTTGCAATAACAGCACTTTTTTCCGAATTTGTTGTTGTTTTTGTACGGCGTGCTTGTGCCAATCTTCGTTCCAGTTGTTGTAGCTTAGTGATGATCAGGGACCATTCGGGGCTATCTAATAGTTTTGCCAGATTATACCCTTGATTCGCCTAAATATCAGGCATTCTTGGAATCAGGCTTTTGAGAGTATCTGTTAATGTATTACTGTTTATTAACCTCATCCTGCAATACCTTATCCACGATACTGCCATCCCGCACTGCCATGGCATGGTATAACGCCCTCTCAGCTGCGGATTGAGCATCTGCCATCGCATCCAGGTCGGAACTGGCAAGTTTCAATACATAAGGCATTATTGCGGATGACAATGACTGCGATGAAGTACGGGCCACTGCCGCCGGCATATTGGGTACGGCAGAATGTATCACACCATGTTCCGTGTAGCACAAAGTCTCACTGCTGGTCGTTTTTATGCCTTCGACACAGCCTCCCTGGTCGATCGAGATATCAACGATCACACTACCTTCTTTCATCTGCCGAATCACCGATTGCCGCAACACGATGGGCGCTCGCCTGCCGGCAAGCAGGACCGCGCCGATGACCAGGTCTGCATCGATACACAGCGCTTCAACTGTCTCAGGAGTCGATAGATGCGTTTCGATACCCGGGTACTGTTGTTTTAATGACTGTAATTTTTTCTCATTGAGATCGATGACATCGACTTTCGCCCCCAGCGCTGCGGCAGAAGCCAGGGCATGACTGCCTGCGACCCCGGCCCCCAGCACCACGACATGCCCGGCTTCTGCACCGTCGATACCACCGAGCAATATACCTCGCCCGCCGCGGTTCCTGAACAACAGGCTGGCACCGCGAATGGCAGCAATCCGCCCTGCTACCTGGCTCATCGGTTTTAACAATGGCAGGTGCCCGCTGTCATCGACCACCGACTCAAATGGAATAGCCGTGAGACCGAGATCACACAAGGTCTGCACCAGGGCAAAGTCTGCGGCCAGGTGTAGATAGCTGAACACGATATGAGCACTACGTAGCGAAGCGATATCCTGTGCCAGTGGCTGCTTTACCTTCACGATAAGGCGCGCAGATTCATAGAGTATCTGAGACGAGCTTACGATCTGTGCACCGATAAGCCGATACTCCTCATCAGAATAACCACTCTCTAAACCGGCATTTTCCTGTATAAAAACTGAATGCCCGGCATCGATCAGCACTCGGCAGGCATCAGGCGTCAACGGGACACGGCCTTCACCGGTCATTACTTCCAGAGGGATTCCTATCTTCATCTTATTCCTTCTTTATATCGAATTTAACTATCAGACACATACTTTAAACTGAGGTTCCTGCCCCTATATTAGGGACATTAAAACCTATAACAAAAACATTTGTTATTAAGATTTGCTAATATATGCGGCCTTAGCAATCTAGTCTTAAAAATACATAACACATCAGTTGGAGACAAACATGAGTGAATCACGTCATGAACGCCTAATCATCCTGGGTTCAGGTCCTGCAGGATACACTGCTGCCGTTTACGCTGCACGCGCCAACCTCAAGCCTGTTGTCGTTACCGGCATGGAGATGGGTGGACAATTAACCACCACGACTGATGTCGATAACTGGCCTGGAGATAATGAAGGCGTCCAGGGACCAGAACTGATGCAGCGCATGCAGGCGCATGCCGAACGCTTTGGTACTGATGTTATCTTTGATTACATCAATGAAGTCAACCTGGAAAACCGCCCTTTCACGCTATATGGCGACTCAAATACATACACCTGTGATGCTCTGATCATCGCTACCGGTGCCAGCGCGATGTATCTCGGGCTCGAATCTGAAGAAGCCTTCAAAGGTAAAGGTGTCTCTGCCTGTGCGACCTGTGACGGTTTCTTCTATAAGGGACAGAAAGTAGCTGTCATCGGTGGCGGTAACACGGCGGTTGAGGAAGCCTTATACCTTTCCAACATCGCTGCCGAAGTAACACTGGTACACCGTCGGGACTCGCTGCGCTCTGAGAAGATATTACAGGACAAGTTACTGGATAAAGCGAAAAATGGTAACGTCAATATCATATGGGATAGCGTCCTCGAGGAGGTGCTGGGTGATGATAGCGGTGTCACAGGTATGCGGGTCAGGAATGTAAATGATGACAGCACCCAGGATATCGATCTACAGGGAGTATTCATCGCCATCGGACACAAACCCAACACCAAAATATTTGAAGGTCAGCTCGATATTCATAACGGCTACCTGTGCGTAAAAAGCGGTACCGATGGTAACGCCACTGCATGCAGCATCGAGGGCGTGTTTGCCGCCGGTGATGTCACCGACCACATCTACCGTCAGGCGATAACTTCGGCTGGAACCGGCTGCATGGCAGCGCTAGATGCTGAACGCTACCTCGATGACATCATCTGTAAAGATCTCGGTAATTGCTAAAAACTGAACTTACACCGGGGGCAGACCCGAGGTCTGCCCCCTCTCTATCATGAAAATTGTTTTCACCGACAATATCGCCAGTGTAGAAGAGCAGCACTGGAACAGACTGGCCGGTGATCAGAACCCCTTCATACAGCATGATTTTCTCAACGCCTTGGAACAGCAGGACTGCCTGCAACCCTGGGGATGGTATCCTCAGCACTGCCTGCTCTACGATGGTGAAACACTCATCGGTGCCTGTCCGGCATATATAAAAGATAACTCATATGGCGAGTTCGTTTTCGACTGGGCCTGGGCTGACGCCTACCAGAGAAACGGCCTGGAGTACTACCCGAAACTGGTCACCGCTATTCCTTTCACACCCGCACAGGGTCCGCGTTTATTAGCGAGTAAAGAGCACAGAGATGCCAGCGGCGAAGTCGTCGATAGCCGCACTATTAAAAGAGGCCTGATAGATGCAATGCTGGCTTTTGCTGATAAGAATGATCTGTCATCAGCACATTTCCTGTTCTGCGAAAGCGATGATATCGAACAGCTGTCTGACGCAGGGTTGATGCTGCGCTATGATTATCAGTATCACTGGTCGAACCATGACTACAGCTCCTTTGATGATTTTCTCTCCAGGCTGACCTCCAAACGCCGAAAGAACATCAAGCGGGAACGCAGAAAAGTCAGCGAAGGCGACGTCAGGATTGAAAACATCCGAGGCGACAGGCTCGATGACGAACAATGGGAGTTGCTTTACGCCTATTATCGCGTCACCTTTATGAAAAAGTCCGGCGCGCCGACATTGACACTCGATTTTTTTAAAGCTGTCGCACATAAGATACGAGCGATCTTCGCATACCATGGAGGCCGCACAGTTGCTGCCGCGATCTGCTTCGAAGGAAGTGAAAAACTCTATGGTAGACACTGGGGCTGTAGTGATAATTATGACAGCCTGCATTTCGAAGTCTGCTATTACACAGGCATCGAATACTGTATCGAAAAAAAGCTACAGATATTCGAACCCGGTGCACAGGGTGAGCACAAGATCTGGCGTGGATTTCTGCCGACCAAAACACGATCAGCACACTGGATAGCTGACAACAGCTTCAGACATGCGATACAGGATTTTTTACTGAGAGAGTCGGCCGCCATGGAACAGCATGGTGAGCTGCTGCTAGAATCATCACCTTATAAATAACACCGACTGGACTTCTCACAAGCCTTAGATATGCCGTCAAATCATCCGCAACTATTATTAATCGTGACATCGAAAGGATCCCATGTCATCTCGAACGATTTTTTGTGAGAGATCCGATAACCTATGTCTCAGATACCCTGGTTAGAAGACAATAATTTCATATTCCCCGATGTGAGCAATGCCCTTATTGAGCCGGATGGATTACTGGCAGCCAGTAAACAGCTAACACCCGAGCTGGTCATCGATGCTTACCAGCAAGGCATCTTCCCCTGGTATTCTGACGGGCAGCCGGTTTTATGGTGGTCCCCCGATCCACGTTGCGTATTGTTTCCGGAAAACTTACATACCTCGAGAAGCTTCAGGCGCACTCTCAACCGTGGTCATTTCGACATCAAAACAGACACATCATTCAGACAGGTGATGCTGGCCTGTGCAGAGCCTCGCATCGCTAAGGACGATATCAGCGAGAGTGGCACATGGATCACTGACACCATGTTGCATGTATACTGTGAGCTACATGACAGAGGCATCGCCCACTCGGTCGAATGCTGGCATGAAGGTGAGCTGGTCGGCGGGATTTACGGGCTGGTCCTCGGTGACATATTCTTTGGAGAATCGATGTTCAGCAGGATGAAAGATGCGTCAAAAGTAGCCATGCACCACCTCTGTACGATTATAAAACCATATATGGTAGATGCCCAGGTTTACTCGGAACACCTTGAATCACTCGGCGCTGAAGAGATCGAGCGACGCGACTTCGTCGACCTGGTAGCTGCTCGCTCGAATTTATCCCTAAATATCTAAGGAAGCGCGTGCGCTAATTCGTTATAATTCGCCATCATTTATTTGCGATACCCCCTGGATTAACCATGCAATTTATCGAAACACGCGGCAACGATGGCCAGCATCCCGAAAAAGTCAGCTTTTCTGAAGCCATTCTTGCGCCGATATCATCTTATGGTGGCATTTACTCACCTGAATCTTTACCAGTTCTGGGTGATGATTTTTTTAGTTCACATATTTCGTCTGACTACAAAACACTGGCACGTGCAGTCCTGACCGCTTTCGATATCGATGTTAATGCAGAGATCATCGATAAAGCGCTAGCGCTGTATGATGATTTTGATGATAGCAGCAATCCTGTACCGGTAGTCAAAGTCAAAGATGACCTGTTCGTCAGTGAGTTATGGCACGGTCCGACACGCGCTTTCAAAGACATGGCGCTACAGCCATTTGGCATCGTATTATCTTCGATCGCACAGGACCGTAATGAACACTACCTTATCCTGGCAGCCACATCAGGTGATACCGGTCCAGCCGCACTCGAGACATTCAAGAACAAGGCAAACGTTCTCGTCGCCTGCATGTATCCTGAAGGCGGCACCTCCGATGTACAGCGCCTGCAGATGGTTACCGAAGATGCAGCCAACCTGAAAGTGATCGGCGTGAAGGGTGATTTCGATGATACACAGAGTGCACTCAAACACCTGCTGGCTTCGCAGGCATTCAAAAAAACATTAAAAGAAAAGAACATCCTGCTGTCTGCCGCCAACTCGGTAAATTTTGGCAGGATCATCTTCCAGACCATCTACCATATCCACTCATACCTCGAACTGGTTCGGCAGCAAGAAATCCAGCAGGGAGAAAAGGTTTACCTCAATGTACCGAGCGGTAATTTCGGCAATGCCCTGGGTGGTTACTACGCGATGAAGATGGGCTTGCCGGTCGAAAAGATCCTGATCGCGTCCAACAATAATAATATACTGACCCAGTTCATCAACACCGGCGCTTACGACCTGAGAGAATCTGCAGTGATACCGACCACATCACCCGCCATGGACATCTTGAAGTCATCGAATATCGAACGCATCCTGTTTGATATGTTTGGTAAAGAGCGCACCAAAGAGTTAATGCTGCAGTTAGATAATGACAAAAATTACCGGTTGAACGATGATGAACTGAAACAGGTACAGGCGATCTTCTCGGCAGATTACTGTGATGACGATGAAGGTAAAAAATATATCAAGGATGCTTTTGCCACAGGCTATCTTATGGACCCGCATACCGCGACCTGTTTCAAAGCCTACGAGACCTGCCGTGACAAACCATTGAAGACCATTGTTTACTCGACTGCCGAATGGACAAAGTTTTCACCAGTGATCGCCAACGCACTCACCGGCGAAGTAGATGCACGTGATATCGATGCCTTAAAATCGATTTCCGCGGAAGCCGGGATCGAGATTCCTGCGATTATCAGTGGGCTGTTCGATAAGGAGATAACGCAGGATACGATCATCGAGAAAGACAAGATCGAATCGGAGATTCTTTCGTTTTTGTAACTTTTTAAGGTTACTCTGGTATTAATTCTTATTACTTCTTCTTTTTTATTGAGCATTGCGGTTCTCGCACCGCAGGCGAGTTACTCGTTTCTGATTTCATGTTTTCTCTTTTTGACGCTGCTTAGGTACGTGTATTTGTATCGCGAGTTTCGCCTTTTACGGCGAGTTACTTTTTTTCATCAGCTAAAAAAAGTAACCAAAAAAAGCCGTCACTACGCCTGGCGCCCCTGAAAAAACACAGGGGTTCCCATTGAGATATACCCGGTATCATGCTGTGAAAAAACTCGCCCACGTTGAAAGACACGTGCGCTCAGACAGTTTTCACAGAAGGCCCATGATACCGGGCATACCTCAATGGCTTGGCTGATGTGAGAGAAATTTAAAAACAAATAACAAAAGCGAAAAGGCTGCATAGAAGCAGCACGATATCAGGTAAAGATACTGTTATTGACTGTGACTTTTAGTCCACCTTAGCTAGCCAGCGAAAGTGGATTGTTAACATGGGTTTTCTGTGCCAGCTGTCTGAGCGTACGTGCTTTTCAACGTGCGCGAGTTCTGGCG
>CBDUKK010000035.1:0-9897 GCA_965367795.1 uncultured Gammaproteobacteria bacterium | reverse complement strand
GCTGTAACGCCTGCTCTGCTCCCCGCTCTTCCCAGACGATAGTCATATGTTCTATGGTCATCGTTAAAATCACCATCGGGAACAGGGCAATGGACAAGCCCCTATGTAGACCGAGCTTATGACTCAGGATACTGATGATTGCCATCAGTATGACAACGATAATAAATATTGCTGCCAGCCTTGCAACTAACAGTAGTTTTAACCTGTCCAGGTAGAAGCGCGAAATAATACCCATCGCTACAATGAAACAAAACATGAACACACCCCAGAATAACTGGGTTTCACGAAATGCCAGCGCAATCAAAACCGGCATAAAAGTACCGAATGTTTTTATGCCGATAACATTTCTTAAAACGACCAGTAATAAAACAGCAATCGGGATAGGCAGCATTACGTGATAAATAACCTGCGTCTCAATCGGCAGCGTCATTAATGAAAATTCCGTCAGCATAGATTTATTAGCACCGCGTTCAACAATACCGCTGAACGCTGTTTCCTTATTCAGCTTGACAGAGATGCGGGTGCTGAGATTTTCGCCGCCGGTGAGTTTGACAAAGGCATCATTGCCCCACCACCAGGTTAAATAATCTTCAGGAATTTGCGGCACAGCGGTTACCGGATCATAGGCATGCCACTGATCAAGATAATACACTTCGAGCCATTGACGAAAATTTGCCGACCTGACCAGTTGCTGCAGTCGAATGCCGTTCGCAATACGCGCGGGCAACTTTGCAAGTGCCAGCATTTGCACGGCAACATCCAGCTTGCGAGATAGATCGGGTTTTTTACCCAGCAACACAACAACCTCTTCACTTGACTCTACCCCGGTATCATACTCGTTCAATCGTTTGAGTAACTCGACGGTGAATGTCTCTGAGTCAGCCGAACGCGAACGAACTTCACTGAGCAGTGTTTGAGCGGCGATGCTGTGTGCCTCGGTAAACGTATTCTCCGTCAGCGACGGTGGTTTATATGTCTGCCCCCCCTTGCTCAAGATGGCTGGACGTACCGTCGCCTGGTAATAGAGCACCTGCTCCCCTTTCGCCCTGCGTACCGACCAGAACACTTTTCGATTATCAGAGTTCTTAGCCTTACGCGTATTCATGCCATAGCCACGTGAGACAAACTGTTCATCGACAACTGTATGGGCACTGCCGCTTTGCGGCAACATCATATTCAATTTGACTGATTTCCCTTTTGCATCAAAACGCACTCGTGCTTCAAGGCTCCATACATCTGACTGCGCTTGCGGTTGCAGAGGATATTTCAGAATAAAAACCTTATAACTAAAAACAGCAAGCGCTGTTAATATAAGAACTGCCACAAGGGTATATAACTTTTTATTATCCATGATAATTGATTGCTCAATTAATCTCACATTGTGGACTGCTCAAAAAGGTTTCACCAGGATCGACAATAAACTTGTCTTTTAAATATTTTCTACCAATCAACAGGCCATAATTGAATCCACTACGGTCAACAAGACTGACATCTGTTTCTCCATACTGATCACCGATACAGAAACCCATACGCACGACAATACGTTCCTGTACTTCACCGAAGTGACGCTTGACCTTGGTAATACGTAGTATCTTTTTCTCGTATGACACCGACTGGTCATTGATATCTGTAATAGTAAATCTCACCCATCGATCACCATCACGCTCATAAGGCGTGATACATTCGCAGTGCAACGATGACGAATCGGCACCGGTATCGATTTTGGCCTTGACTATGGTATTAGCAGAAGAGACACCGACATTTTCGACCCATCCGATAACGTCCTTGGCAAAAACATCGGGCGAAAGCATTAACACAATGCTCAGAGTAATAAAAAGTTTAGATAAACCATGTACAGCTTTACTGTTTTTTGGATACATTTGAATAACTACCTGCGTAATAAAAGTTTTTAACTGTTAAAAAGGAATACTCTATCTTGATTGATTCTTTCTCGACCTACAGTCTGTCACCGGATTTTTCCACGCTGACGGCGCTTATCAGTCGACCTGGATACCATGGAATCAGGTTCGTGTAACCAGCCTAATGCCGGCACTTCACTTAGCTTTGGCCCCTGATACAGACCAATGATTATTATCACTGCCAATGTCAGCGCATGTATTTCCGGATAGGCGACCAGCCAGATACTCCAGTCTGCCTGTAAAAGTATCAACAAAGAAACAAACGCAGCCACCGTTGTCCAGAACAGGCGGATCAATGCAGTACGCATGCCACGCTGATCGGCTATGGTATAGATACGGTCGACCAGCATGGTGAGCACGACTACCGGCAGCAGAACTACGATACTGTCTGCAGCTGGATCAAAATAGATAAAGCCGGACATGATGATAGCCATACTGATAGAGACCAGTGTAAACACCATGGCCAGTCGCGCCGTTCGCTGCAGGTTCAGGTTTGGCAGGTATGCCCTGATAGTAATGCCTATGATCGTCACCATCAGAAAAACGGTTATCGCCGTCGTCCTGTCGACATGAACAACAGCCAGCGCCATCAACGACGGGGTGAAAGTACCATAAGTTCGTATACCCATAAGCTGGCGCATTATTTCAGTCGCCAGCACCCCCAGAGGCAATAGTAACAGCAGGCCAAGGTTTTCACGGTTATCTGGCGACAGCCTGTTCAGGTCAAGGATATCAGTCAGCTTTCTGGAGTCAGAGACAGACAGCCCACTGGGAGCACTGACAGTTTCTATTTTCCAGGTCGTGGACTTAACTTTTGCACCCTCGGTTATTATCAGCGGCACATCTCCCTTGCGCACAGGGATATAAAAGGCGGGCAGGTTTCTCAGATAACCATGCACAGGATCAAGCGGTATCCATGTTTCCGCATCATATACTTCAATCCAGTAGAAAGGCTGCTGCGCGGCTTTGGCCTGTAGATTTACTCCGGCGACCAGGCGTGCGGGCAGATGAGCCGTTCTTAACAGGGCTATCAGGGCATTGATCGTACCTTGTGCAGAAGCAGACTTTTTGGATAGTGCTTTCTCCGAATCGCTGCCAGCATGCTTTTTGATACGGATATTACTGCTGACGTAATCGAACAATTTATCTATAAGTTCATCTGGCGAGGCGATATCCTTTGACAGACGGTCGATGACCCCTGTCGTATATACGGTATCGACCTTGATGTCAGTTGTTGATGACAGCCACTGTGAACGGTTGGTTTCAGACAGCTTCGTTTTCTTCGGCTCACTTCGCACCAGCGATGACACATGCACACGGAACTCTGTTTCCACCCTGTAGTTCCCGGTTTCGGACGCGACCAGTTTAATGTCACGCTTGTTATCCGATCTTTTTCTTTTCTGCTGCAGCCCGGAGTGCGACAGGGACTGCGAAAACAGCCTGGAGTGTCGCGTATCCCAGGGAGGCGGAATATAGATAGATGCGCCCTTCTCCTGGACTTCGATCTGGTGAGAGATATTTATCATCCAGGCAGAATCACCCGTGGGTAATATATCTTTATCGCTCAACCAGCTACGTATAAACAATGAGCATAAAACGAAAACCAGCAACACCGCGATAGTGATATAAATCGCTTTAGACGCAGACGAGGGTTTAGCTGTAGGTTCAGACGTAACTTTATTTGTACTCATTTTTTCATTTTATACGAGTGCATGGCTAAAACCCTAGTGTAATTATCAATCATATATATTTGTGACTCATTTTCTTAACGGAACGTCTAATGATTACTCTGCATAAAACAACCTGACGAACCAGTTAATGGAAACACTACCTAGTATATTTATTATAATTTTTCTTCTCATGGCAAACGGCTTTTACGTGGCCGCCGAATTTGCGCTGGTCAAAGCGCGCGGCTTTCGTATCGAAGCGCTTGCCAGTGAAGGCAGCTCAACGGCGAAGATGACTACGCATATCCAGGCCAACCTGGAACCCTACCTGGCTGCCTGCCAGCTTGGTATCACCATGGCATCACTCGGTCTCGGCTGGGTTGGCGAACCAGCAGTTGCCGCCCTGCTGGAACCAGTTTTTGCAGAATTTGGCATGTCTGAATCCATGATACATACCAGTTCATTCATTATCGGTTTTCTGATATTTTCAGCGCTGCATATTGTCATCGGTGAACAGGTCCCTAAAACGTTTGCTATCCGTAAGGCAGAGCCGGTATCACTCTGGGTCGCCTATCCTTTGCACTTTTCCTACCTGCTGGCATATCCGCTCAACTGGTTACTCAACCGCGCTACCAGCGGCATTCTCAGGTTATTCAATGTCGCAGAGGCCTCACATGCCGAGGTGTTTAGCAGTGATGAAATCAAAGGCCTGGTTGCCACCTCAAAAGAACACGGTGAAATCCACGAAACACAGGCCAGTATGCTGCACAACCTGTTTGAATTCGACCAGCGCCAGGTAGGCCGCATCATGATCCCAGGCAATGCTGTACAGAGCCTGGATATTGCCGCATCGGCCGAAGAAAATTTAATGATCATCCGTGATACCGAACATTCGCGATTCCCATTGATCGACAGCAGCAATAATGATGCCCTTATAGGTATCGTGCTCACCAAAGACATACATCGAGCCATGCTGCAGGGAGAAGCACAACCATGGTCCGACCTGAACCGTTTTCGTCGTGACCCTATGGTCGTCCCCGAATCACAACGCATTGCTAAACTGTTCGACCTGATGCGCATTCGCCGTGCACATATGGCCTGCGTTGTTGACGAGTATGGAATATTTATCGGCGTTATCACCCTTGAAGACCTTATCGAAGAGATAGTCGGCGACATACAGGATGAGACAGATACCGAACAGCCGAGTACCGCTGTTACCGTCATCGATGAAACCAACTGGGAAGCAGACGGGCTTATATCGCTGACCGATCTTGAGCGGTCTATCGGCCTTAAAATTGATGTCCAGCTGGATGCCAACACACTCAGCGGCCTGTTTATGCAGCGCCTCGCACGCATGCCGGAAACGGGGGATGAAATCATAGAAAGCAATTACCAGATGCGCGTACTGAGTACAGACGATCACCGTGTCGGTAAAGTTCATATCAATTTTCAGGAAATCATATCAAGCGAAGAAAATGCCATTGATGCAGAAAACGATACGACCACATCTGGACCAGACTCAGTAACCAGTTCTCCTGATGATGCTAACGACAACAGGCATTAACTATGCCATCGGATGATCAAAAAATTGAAGAGCAGGAGAATGCACCGCTCGGTTTGATCGATCAGGTCATTGCCGACCTGGATGCAGGCAACCAGGAGACCATTACCGCTGCACTGGAAGAAGCGCATCCGTCTGAAGTAGCTAATCTGATCGAATCGCTGCCACCAGAGCAACGCAGCGAATTATGGAATGCCATCCCGGAAGACAAGGAAGCTGAAGTCCTCACACTGATGCACGACGATGCACGTGATAGCGTCATCGGTAGCATGGATCAGCAAGCTTTAGTCTCAGCCGCAGAATCGATGGCACCGGAAGACCTCGCCGAAATCATCATCGATCTACCACAGGATCGCAGTGACATGCTGATCGAAGCCCTGGATAACGATTACCGCAACCGCCTGGTATACGTGCTCAACTTCGATGAACACAGTGCCGGCCGCCTGATGAGCAGAGATGTGGTCAGCGTACGTGCTGACGTCAGTATTGCCGTGGTGCTGCGCTGGCTGCGTCGTCATGAGCGGCTACCGCCATATACCGACAGCCTGATGGTCGTCGATGAAGACGGCCGTTACCTCGGCAAACTCGAACTGGCCGAGGTCTTAACCAGCGACCCTGAAGAACGGGTAAGCACATTGATGCATGCCGATGAGCCGGCGGTTAGTGCCGATATGAGTGAACATGAAGTGGCCGGTATATTTGAACGCCGTGACCTGATCTCAGTCGCGGTAACTGATGAAAGAGGTTTACTGCTGGGCCGAATCACTATCGATGACGTGGTCGATGTCATCCGAGAAGAGTCTGACCGCGCGCTTTTAAATCGAGCAGGCCTGTCAGAAGATGAAGACATGTTCGCCCCGGTGCTGGCCAGCGCGATGCGTCGCGGCGTCTGGTTAGGCATCAACCTGATCACCGTGTTCGCTGCCGCCTGGGTCATCGGCCGTTTCGAGGAAGCGCTGGACAAGATAGTCGCACTGGCGGTGCTGCTGCCCGTGGTTGCCAGCATGGGCGGAATCGCCGGCAGCCAGACACTTACCCTGACCATTCGCGGACTGGCGCTTGACCAGATTGCTGCCGCGAATGTGCGCTGGCTAACCTCCAAAGAATTCCTCGTCGGTGCCACAAATGGCATCGTCTGGTCACTGGTAGTGGCCCTGATTTCCTACCTCTGGTTTAATGACATCGGTATATCGATCATCCTTGCTGTGGCCATGGTGCTGAACCTGCTGGTCGCAGCCCTGTCTGGCGTCATCATACCTGTCCTGCTGAACCGCTGGGGAATCGACCCGGCGCTGTCTGGTGCCGTTATTCTCACCACGGTTACCGACATCATTGGTTTTCTCAGCTTTCTCGGATTGGCCACCTTATTCCTGCTTTGATCAACTCAATTGAAAATACCTCAATACCTCGTTAATCAATTCTTGTCGGCCGGTACGAACCGGGTACACAGCGTGCACACGATGTTCGATCAATGGTGCGTCATCAACCCAGAACAGGCGTTTGTATTTGACAGCCGTTTGCACCATCGTCTCCGGCAGGTAAGCCGCCCCTCCCAGGGCCAGCATATAAGACAATGCCATAGAGCCGCTGGCCAACCGTGTCATTGGCTCCGGAGCATCAGGGAACAGGCGTCGATGCTGCAAAGCATGTGTCAGCCCCCAGTCCACCATCAGGTAGTTTGCCGCCAGCGCCTCTTCTTGCAACACACCTTGTCGATCTGTAACCATGCGCAAGGATAAACCTCCTATGTCCCGGATCTGCAACACTTCCAGTTGCGGCGGCTCCAGCATAAAAGCCAGATCCAGCACGCCATCGAGCAGCTTGCGGGTAAGCAGAACTGGCGTATGTGATTCTGCAATCAGGGCAATCTCAGGCAAAGCCGTGCGCATACGGATCAGCCAGTCCTGTAACAGCACATCCCACAGGCGCAGGCTACCGCCGACAGACAACTGCTGTACTGCACCTCCGGCGCTTATTTCCTGGCGAATTTTCCGCCACTCTGAAATCAAAAAATCCGCCCGCGTTACCAGTCGGTGGCCTTCAGGTGTCAGCTGGATGTCGCGTTTAACACGATCAAACAGTTGTACACCCAGCATTTTCTCCAGCGATTTTATGCGTGAACTGACTGCTGCCTGCGTGAGAAACATGGCTTCAGCCGCCTGTCCAAAGTGACGGGTGCGGCTGACTTCCAGAAAAGTGCGTAATAACTCAATATCCATAACAAATATAATTTATCACATTGATAGATATTTATAGTTTTTTTTATCGATTATCTTCCCCTAAAGTACACCACCCTGAATAATCCTGGTGACATGCTTTGCCTAAAGAACAGTTTCACACTCTCGATGATGACGCTTTATTAACGCTGATCATTTCACAGCAGCCCGGCTGGCGAGATCTATTGTCCATATTATTACAGCGCCATCACTGTGCACTGCTGACGCGCTGTCATATCTATCTAAAAAACCGTGAAGATGCAGAGGACGCCGCCCAGGAAACAGAGTTACGTGTATTTCGAGCAATCCGTAATTTCCGTGGCGATTCGAGTTTTCGCACCTGGCTGTTCGCCATTGCCGATCGCCAGTGTTACGACATGGTGCGCAAGCGTGTTAAGCACATGATCGACGATCATATGCGTGCCTTGATCGAAATTCATGAAAACAGTGTCAACAAAATGTCAGGTGATACCGAGAACAACGCCATCGTAAACCTTGCACTGACTAAATTACCTGTGCAGGAGCGAGACGTAATCATGCTGCGCTACTACATGGATCTTTCATTACAGGACGTTTCATTAACGCTTGGTATCGGCCTGAGCGCATCCAAAATGCGCCTCTACCGGGCACTGGAAAAGTTTGCCGCACAACTGCACCGCGAACAGCACATTTCATCCATTTAACACCGAAACAAACGGTTAAATAAAAAATAATTGTGACCAGGCATCAAGTCCTCAAGTCTAACTAGATGACAACATACTAGAACTAAAACCACAAAAAATTAATAAGAGAGATTACACATGTACAACAGATTACTAATCATAGCCACACTGGCGCTGATCAGCGCTTGCGCCGGAAACTCTAAAGATGATGGGCAACAGCTTATCGCAGCAGAAGAAAGTTACAATGAAGCAAACGCATTGATAAATAAAGCCAGGTCTTACAAGCTGGAAGTCGATGATGCTGAAAGCAAGCTGTCACAGGCCGGCATTCTTATCAAAGAAGAAAAATATGCCGACTCCATTATCTTATCTGATGCGGCCGGTAAATTGGCAGCTGACGCAATACGTCAAAACGAGGACGAGCAGGCACAGGCGAAAATTAAAGCAGATAAACTTGCTGAAGAGGAACGCCTGGCAGCTGCAGCAAAACTTCGCAATTCATCAACTCAGAAATATGTAGTGAAAGCCGGTGACACCTTATGGGGCATAGCTAAATCAAGCAGTACCATGAATTATGACCCGCTTTTGTGGCCAATCATCTTTGCCGATAACCAGTCAGTCATCAATGACCCAGATTTAATCTCACCAGAAATCACATTGACCATCATTAAAACAACAGATGTTAACCGGCTGAATAAGGCACGTAGCCATGCACAACGACGTGGCAGTTGGAGTCTGGGCTCACGTGAAGACAGTGACCAGAACTATTTAAAACAACAATAATATTTAACGAATAGCTATGTTGCTCTTTTGCCCCTCTTATAAGAGGGGACTTTTTTATATGATGATTTTGAATAATCTGACGTAACCAGCGATCTGATACCACAACTAAACGTCAACAAAGACCCAGGACAGTACAATGAAAATAGCCATACTCTCACGAAATAAGAACCTCTACTCTACCCGTCGTCTTATCGAAGCCTGTACACAGAGAGGGCACGAACCACTGGTGCTGGATGTGCTGCGCTCTTATATGGAGGTTGTGCCAAGCAAACCTGAAGTGCATTTCAAAGGCAAAGCGCTTAATGCTTTTGATGCAGTCATTCCACGTATTGGCGCATCCGTTACATTCTATGGTACCGCCGTGCTACGCCAGTTCGAGATGATGGGCGCTTTTCCACTCAATGAATCAGTAGCCATATCACGCTCTCGTGACAAACTACGTTCACTACAGCTGCTCGCACGAAGAGGTGTCGGCCTGCCATCTACCGGTTTTGCCCATGATCCTGATGATATACAGGACCTGATAAAAATGGTTGGCGGCGCACCTCTGGTGATCAAATTACTGGAAGGAACACAGGGCATCGGTGTAGTACTGGCAGAAACCAAAAAAGCGGCCGAAAGCGTGATCGAAGCCTTCATGGGACTGAAAGCAAACATCATGGTACAGGAGTATATTAAAGAAGCCGGTGGTGCAGATATCCGCTGTTTCGTGGTCGGCGATAAAGTCGTTGCCACCATGATGCGCCAGGCACTACCCGGCGAATTCCGTTCTAACCTGCACCGCGGCGGTTCTGCCACATTGATTAAAATCAGTCCGGCGGAACGTGCTACCGCGGTAAAAGCAGCAAAAATCATGGGCCTGAATGTTGCCGGTGTTGACCTACTGCGTTCAGAACGTGGACCACTTGTGATGGAAGTAAACTCGTCTCCGGGGCTTGAAGGTATAGAGAAATCAACTGGCAAAGATATCGCCGGCATGATCATCGAGTTCATCGAAAAAAATGCCAAACCACATAAAACAAAGACCCGCGGCAAAGGTTAAAAAAACATGGCTGATAAGCCATTGATGATCAGTGGTCTCAGTTTCGC